>DATNQL010000497.1:0-3589 GCA_036704025.1 Stenomitos sp. | reverse complement strand
CCAAAGCTGCCAGAAAGTTTCCTTACCTCACCTGTATGGCAATTCTTGCAAAATTTGTGCCAAGAGTGGGCTGAGCCAACATCTTGCTTGCATCAAAGAGTGATGCAAATTCATCTGGAATTCGATATTGATGGACGACCTTCACAGATGCCAGTCCCCTGTATTTTCTTAGACCTAAATCGGAATCCTGTGAGGGAAGCTCAAGGACTGATTGAAATAATTTCTCGGTTACTGAACTCTTCATTTTCCGCACATCTTAAGTCAAATCTTAGGCTTTGTGCGGATGCCCTACCTGATAGTGCCAAAATCACCCATGTCGGTACGATGCTATCTCGTCCCGATCAAGGAGTGAGACTAAATGTAAAGGGAATTCCGCCACAGCAGCTATTAAATTATCTCCGACAAATTGGCTGGGAAGATTCGACAAATACACTCTCCGGTCTTGTCTCAACTCTATCTGAGTTGGTGGATGAAATAGTCTTGACTTTTGATATTGGCGAGACTATTCACCCTAGAATTGGCCTAGAATGTTTTTTGGAAAAGCAGCCCCACACTGAACCACGCTGGCAACTATTTTTAGACTATCTAGTAGAAAGGGATCTGTGTACCCCAGCGAAGCAAAACGCCCTCCTCGTTTGGCCTGGATTTTCTCAAAAAGCTGACCAGCCAAACGTATGGCCTAAGAATTTAAATTGGGGTGATCGCTTTCTTGGTTCTCAGACATTGAGCGTTTTTTGGAGAACAATTAGCCTCATCAAGATTATCTATCAACCAGGCAACCCTTTAGAAGCGAAAGGGTATTTGGCGTTTGCTCATCGTTGGCTCGATGTTAGTGCTTTCACGAGCCAAGAACAGCAAAAGACGGAGGATTGCAATAAGACCCGTTGGCTCAAACGCGAGGAGACTGAAACTGAAGTTTCCCAATACCTGGAACAGGTTCGCCACTACTACGATCGCATGAATCCAGTGATTTTGAAGGATGTGGGGAAAACTTACCAGTCGGGTCTGCTCACGACTGACTCGCAGGCTGACCCCTATCGTGAAACTAACCTTTACTGTGCTGCTCAAGCAGGCATCAATCCGGGATATCACGTACTAGATGCTGGTTGCGGTGTCTGTGGTCCCAGTATTGATATTGCCCAGCATATCGAGGGAGTGAGAATTGATGCTATTACTTTGTCTCCAGCTCAAGCTAATACAGCTAGAGAGTTAGTGCAACAGGTAGGACTGACTGACCGAATTCAGATTCATGTCGGAGACTTTCACTATCTACCCTTTCCTAATGAAGTTTTTGACCTAGTATTTTTCTTTGAATCTACTGGATACTCCTACGACCATCAGCGTCTCTTTACCGAGGTCTACCGAGTACTGCGTCCAGGGGGAAGCCTTTATATCAAGGAGCCTTTTACAAAAGAGTCTCCTCTGTCAGACCAAGAACAGCAGGAACTTGCAGAATTTAACAAGATTTACGTTTATAAAACTGCCCTCATAAGCGAAGCGGTACAGGTAATTTCAGCAGTTGGTTTTGAAAACGTCACGAGCCGCGATTTAAGTGAAGTTTTTAGCACACAAGAAATTTACAAAACGATGTTTAAATCCGAAAATGGATTTCCATGCTTAACAGAATTTGGTAAAGTTCACTACCGTCAGTTCCAATGTCTGCCAATATATTTTGGAGAAATAAAGGCTTACAAGCCTAACTAAAGATTGCTGTTCAACTGGGGAATCTTTTGGAAGCTATAAGAAATATAGCCTTGGTTCAGTGTTGGTTCGAGATTAGTGCCTAAACTATTTGTCTGTTAGTCTAAATTTCAGTAAGCTAGCGAGCAAGAGTTTTTGACTTACCACCACGCTTCAGCTGAAGGGAATTTATGAAGCTACCTCACTGCGTTAGTAAAGCTTTCGCTCTGAATCGCCTATCGGTTAGTACAAGTGTTTTGTTTTCCTTGTTCATCCCCTATCCACTTCAGGCGCAGATTATTCCGGATACTACCGTCAATACCCTCGTTACACCTGCTGACAATACCTTTGTGATTGATGGCGGTACAACAGTTGGAGGTAACCTGTTTCACAGTTTTAGTCAGTTTTCTCTCCCTACAGGCTCAGAGGCTTTTTTTAACAACGCACCGACGATTGACAATATCATCAGTCGGGTTACGGGTGGTTCTATCTCCAATATTGACGGCTTAATCCGAGCCAATGGCAATGCTAACCTATTTCTCATTAATCCCAAGGGGATTATTTTTGGCCCTAATGCTGCCCTAAATATTGGCGGCTCATTTTTAGCCAGTACTGCCAACAGCATTAACTTTGCCGATCGCACCCAGTACAGCGCTACCCACCTCCAAGCCCAACCCCTGCTAATGGTGAGTGTTCCAGTTGGTTTAGGATTTGGCAATAATCCGGGCACTATTCGAGTACAAGGAACAGGTAACAGTCTAACCGTTGCCAATCCCTTATTTTTGCCCATTGACAGAGGTAGTAGCTCAAACGGTCTGCGGGTGATGCCAGGGAAAACTCTAGCCTTGGTCGGGGGTGATGTTGTCTTAGAGGGCGGCACTCTAACGACAGAAGGAGGACGAATTGAGTTAGGCAGCGTGGCTGAAGGTGTGGTTAGCCTCAGTTCAACTCCTGTTAACTGGACTTTGGGCTATAACGATGTGCGAAGCTTTCGGAATATCCAGTTATCTCAACGAGCATCAGCTGATGCTAGTGGTGATGGCGGCTCTATTCAAGTACAGGGAGGTAATGTGACACTTACTGATGGCTCGGTGATGTTGATTCAAAACCAAGGGTCACAATCAGCCGGAAGCATCAGCGTCAATGCTGCTCAGTCTCTCGAAGTGAGCGGAAGTTCTCCAGATGGCAGTATTACTAGCAGCTTGGTCAATGAAACGTTAGGCGCTGGAAATGGAGGAGACATTGGAGTTTCAACCCAAAGATTGGTTGTCCGGGATGGTGGGTCAATAAGGGCTACAACCTTTAGTAGTGCACCAAGTGGAAATATAACTTTGAACGCCTCTGATTCTCTACAAGTGATTGGATTTGCACCTATAAATCCTGACTTGTTAAGCTTCATTGTTGCTTCTACTGGAAGTTCTGGAAAGGCGGGAAATATCACAGTATCAACAGGGCGCTTCACTGCTCTAGATGGAGGGTTTGTGACATCTGGAACCTCCGACATCGGCAATGGCGGAAATGTGACGGTAACAGCAACTGAATCTGTAGAGCTAATAGGTGTCAATCCTTTCAATTTGACGCCAAGCAGCTTGGGGGCTTCAACTACTAGTCAAGGTAGTGCAGGCAATTTGGCAATTGATACACAGCGATTAGTGCTTCGGGATGGAGGAAGAGTCGATGCTTCCACTGGAGCGAGTGGACAAGCTGGAAGCGTGACCGTTAATGCCAGCGAGTCTGTAGAGGTAAGTGGTACAGTTCCAGGGTCGTTGAATCCCAGTCTAATCATATCGTCTGCCAATATCGTGGATGAAAGCATAAGACGCCTTTTTGGCTTGCCAGATCAACCAAGTGGAGATTCCGGAAACGTGACGATTAATACTGGCAGACTCCGGATCACAGATGGTGCTCA
>DATNQL010000496.1:0-6192 GCA_036704025.1 Stenomitos sp. | reverse complement strand
AATCCAAAAAAGAGATTTGGGGATTCTTAGCTCCTGCTATAACCTGATGCAATTCGGTCTATCTATCGAGCCAAAACTAGCGTATCTTCCGCCAAGAAGTGAGCCAGATGAAAAGCACGATCTTCAGTCTTCAACAAAATTTGCTCGTACAAATAGCGCGTGGCGCGATCGCCCACACTCTCCGCTTGGGAAGCTTGACGACGCAGCAAATGAATCACATCTTGTTCCGCTTTCAGGTCATGCTCTAGCATTTGACGAGCATTAAAAACACCATCCGGCTCCGGATTAAAGCAACACAATTCTGCCAATTTGCTAAAGCTAGCCGCAGGCGTACCCCCTAAGCCATTCATTCGTTCTCCTAACTCGTGAACATGTTCCTGAACAGCTGAGTAGCTATCTTGAAAAAACTGATGTAGCGAATAAAATTCAGCTCCTTCCACTACAAAATGATGCTTTTGATATTGCAAGTAAAGTGCTTGGAAACTCGCCAGAGCAAGATTTAAGCCTTCACAAACGGGAACAGTAACATCTTGTCCCAAGCCAATGGGGTTGTTGTCTACTTGACCAAAGGGTCTTAACACAGCTTGTGTCATCAATTTACTCCTGAGTATGAATGGGACTTGTTCGATTTAGGAATTTAAGGTGAGAAGCGAGCCTCATTGCTGGACTCTGACCTTAAATCCCTTGAATACCTATCGACAGTTTTTCTTGAAATCGATATATCTGCTGGCCTGTTGTTTCCAATATTTCTCAAGAAAAACGACCCAAAATCCTACAATGTGTTGGCAATAACTTGAAATTTCCCGCCAACACCTGCTCACTGTTTTAAATCTGCCAGCATCGCTCTAACCAATCCACTAATTCTTGTCGAGGAGCAACGAATTGTTGTACAGTACTGCGAACCAGCATGGCGGAAACGCTATCATTCACTTCAACCCGAAGAGAACCATCCGCCGGACACCAACAAGGAATTCTCAACTCTTGCAAACGGTGATAGATTTGCCAGCGCAAAATGCGAGAAACATCCACAATCTGACCGACTGAGGTATTAGAACTAGAGGGTGGAAGCATGATTATTACCGCTCATCATCTGTAAGGTTTGCAGTTGTTGTTCCAACCGCTCAATGCGATCGAGCAAAACGCGAATCACAGTAGCTTCGGTATCTGGTAGCTGTCCGTGTTCTAAAGGACTGGCTTCCTCGCCAGAGCGACGGATAATTCGACCAGGCACGCCTACAACAGTGCAATGGTCAGGCACATCCCGCAGCACAATCGAGCCAGCACCGATGCGGACATGATTACCAATCTGGATATTGCCTAAAACTTTTACACCAGCACCAACCACGACATTCTGTCCCACAGTAGGATGGCGCTTACCGCTTTCCTTACCCGTCCCGCCTAACGTGACACCTTGATAAATTAGAGTGTAGTCTCCGACAATCGCAGTCTCACCAATCACAACACCCATGCCGTGATCGATAAACACACCCCGTCCGATTACTGCTCCTGGATGAATTTCAATCCCCGTCAACCACCGACCTATGTGGGAAATCAAACGGGGAATAAAAGGCACTCGGCGTGAATGCAACCTGTGAGCAATGCGATGCAAGAAGAGTGCGTGCAATCCAGGGTAGCAGCACAGTACCTCTAGCCAGTTGCGTGCGGCTGGGTCACGCTCAAAGATAATGCGAAAATCACTCACCAGAGTCTGCAACCCTGTAGCAAGAGGATGTTGCTTAGGGACGATACATCCGTTGGCCTGAAGTTTCGCCTCTTGTCTTCCGCCTTTACTCAGATGAGGCTTGGGAAGATTACCTTTTTCCTCTCCCGGTGACCAGCAGTGAACTTGGGGGGGTTGCCTCTCTTGCACAGGTGCATTGACCGAATCCGGTAAAGTGCAGCCTTTGCCAGTCTGTGAAATTAAAGGCGGTAACATCGAATTTCGTGGTTGAAAGGAACGTGTCTTGTTTCCCTGCTTATAGCAGGTAGTTCACACCACGACATTGAATTTGATCTCGATCAGATTTATTGAAATAATTAAGGATGTACTCAAAACTCCAAACCCCTTTGTAATCGGAATTTAAAATTTATTTTGGGGTAGGGGTTCTGGTATTTTTTTATCAAGGTACGAGTATTTATCAGGAAGGGGTCTAGTATTTGTGTACTCAAGATTAAATCCCCTCCAGATAACCCTTTGAAGGTCTTTTGGACTCGTCCTTTTGCGAGAATAAAGTTGTACTCAACAATGAGTTGAATGGGCAAAAAACTTGCCTATAGGTAATTTAAGCCCTCCCTGGAGGGAGAAATATTAAAAATCTATAACGTTCAATGAATTCAAAAAAAAACTGCTACATTATATACAGAATAGAATTTCGTGGAAGCTCTAAGGGAGGCTTCAGTCGGCCTCCCTACTTTTTACCACTTGTGTTTGGGGCTGATGCGAAGTTTTAGTTTTTCCCAATAGTTCAGAGAGCGTTTGAGTACAGGTTTGGACTCAAACACAAACTATTTAAAATAACATCAAACCTCCGCCACGACTGGGTTTGAGTTGAGTACAAAAATACAAGCCCCCTCCCTCATAAATACTCGTCCCCTAGGTAAAAAATACTAGCGCCTCTACCCAAAATTTTTTTTGTATGTCCGCTACTCCTGGATTTGGGGTCGATGAGTACAACTTAATTAATTCAATAAATTTGAATCCCAGCCAACTGCACAGCATCGATTTAGGGCAGTTGTATAAATCCAATAACGAACAACACACACCACTTAACCTCTCGAAAGAGAAAACCGTTCTCACTCGAAATCAGTAAGTGTATCAACGCAAACTCTTGCGTTTTGCTCAAAGTAGATATCAGACCGACATCGCAACAGACCAGTAATCTGACCCACGAAATTCGATGCCACAATCTACAGCACTACTCTCCACCCAAGAAACGACTGAAACGACAAAGGATAAAAAATCAGGTAGCTGCGGTTGCAGCAGTACTGATAGCTCTACACAGCTTGATGAGAGAATGATGGAGCGCATCGCCAAGCATCCTTGCTATAGCGAAGAAGCCCATCATCACTATGCCAGGATGCACGTTGCAGTAGCCCCAGCCTGCAACATCCAATGCAACTATTGCAACCGCAAATACGACTGTGCCAATGAAAGTCGTCCTGGAGTCGTCAGCGAGTTGCTGACACCGGAAGAAGCCGCACACAAAGTGCTGGTGATTGCAGGTAAGATTCCCCAAATGACTGTATTGGGGATTGCAGGGCCTGGTGACCCACTAGCGAACCCAGAAAAGACCTTCGAGACCTTTGAGCGGATTGCAGAGAAGGCACCGGATATTAAGCTTTGCCTCTCAACCAACGGGTTAATGCTTCCTGATTACGTTGATCGCATCAAACAACTCAACGTCGATCATGTCACCATCACTATTAATATGGTTGACCCGGAAGTCGGGACGAAGATTTATCCCTGGGTTCACTACAGGCGTCGTCGCTACAAAGGCTTAGAAGCCGCCAGGATTTTGCACGAGCGGCAGATGGAAGGATTGCAGGCGCTCAGAGAAGCCGACATCCTTTGCAAGGTCAACTCCGTGATGATTCCGGGGATTAATGACCAACATCTGGTAGAAGTGGATGAAGTCATCCGCTCCAAGGGGGCATTCCTCCACAATATAATGCCCCTGATTTCCGCTCCTGAACATGGCACCTACTTTGGTCTGAATGGTCAGCGCGGCCCCACACCCAAGGAGTTGAAGGAGCTGCAAGACAATTGCTCCGGCAATATGAAGATGATGCGCCACTGCCGTCAATGTCGGGCTGATGCAGTAGGACTCTTGGGTGAAGACCGTTCGCAGGAATTCACTAAAGAGAAGTTCATGGAAATGGCTCCAGAATACAACCTGGAACAACGCCAAGAAGTTCACGCTGGCATTGAGCAGTTTAAGGAACAACTCAAGCTTGCCAAAGCGAAGGTGAAAGCTGCCAAGAAAGTTGCAAACAGTCCAAAAATTCTGCTGGCAGTAGCAACCAAAGGCGGTGGATTGGTTAACCAGCACTTCGGTCATGCCAAGGAATTCCAGATTTTTGAAGTGGATGCTAATGACGCGAAGTTCGTCGGACACCGCAAGATTGACCACTACTGTCAAAGTGGTTATGGCGAAGAAGCAACGCTAGAACACATCATCAAAGCGATTTCCGATTGCAAAGCCGTTCTGGTTTCCAAGATTGGTCATTGTCCTCAGGAAGAGTTGCAAAAAGCTGGATTACAGACCGTTGAGGCTTATGACGTGATTGAGAAAGTGGCACGGGAATTCTACAACCAGTACATACAAAACAGGTAATGGGTAATAGGTAATAGGTAATAGGTAATGGGGTATGGGGGATAGGACATGGCAATGATCGATTTCTGGTTGACCGCCATACTCCTTGCACCACTTCCCCGTTACCAAAAGGTTAGCCGCCACTCCCAGCTAACAAATCAACCTTAAATTTCTCGCCGCATCATCATCAAGTTGGGAAAAGCTCATGCAAAATTGTATTTATCTTGATAACAACGCCACAACTAAGGTAGATGACGCCGTCGTACAGGCCATGCTCCCTTACCTCACCGAATTCTACGGCAACCCATCTTCGATGCATACCTTTGGTGGGCAAGTGGGCAGAGCGATATCAGAAGCGCGATCGCACGTTGCCGCCCTTTTGGGAGCTGATACCTCAGAAATTGTCTTTACAAGTTGCGGTACAGAAGGCGATAATGCAGCTATCCGTGCAGCCCTCCTCGCTCAACCCGACAAGCGCCACATCGTCACAACCCAGGTTGAACATGCAGCGGTACTAAATCTCTGCAAGTTGATGGAAAAACAGGGCTATACCGTTACTTATCTTTCGGTGAATCGCCAGGGGCAAATTGATTTAGATGAACTGGAAGCCTCCCTCACCGGGAACACCGCCCTCGTTTCCATCATGTATGCGAACAACGAAACCGGTGTAGTATTCCCCATAGAACAAATTGGGCAAATTGTCAAGGAGCGCGGCATTACCTACCATGTAGATGCGGTGCAAGCAGTGGGCAAAATCCCCCTGAATATGAAGACTAGCACCATCGACATGCTCACCCTGTCTGGTCACAAGTTGCACGCACCGAAGGGAATTGGTGCTCTGTATGTCCGCAAAGGCGTTCGGTTCCGTCCCCTACTGATTGGTGGACACCAAGAGAGAGGTCGTCGGGGTGGTACGGAGAATGTTGCAAGTATCGTTGGATTGGGTAAAGCCGCTGAATTGGAGCTGTTACATTTACCCGAAGCAACCCAGAGAGAAAAGCAGCTACGCGATCGCTTAGAGAAAACCCTCCTTGCAACTATCCCCAATACCGAAGTTAACGGTCATCCCACACAACGACTACCGAACACAACCAACATTGGCTTTAAGTTTATCGAAGGGGAAGCCATTCTTCTATCACTGAACCAATACGGAATTTGTGCTTCATCCGGTTCCGCTTGCACCTCTGGTTCTCTAGAGCCGTCTCACGTTCTGCGAGCAATGGGCTTACCCTACACCATTCTGCATGGTTCTATCCGCTTCAGCCTTTCCCGCTACACAACCGATGCCGAAGTTGATCAAGTCATAGCGGTTATGCCCGATATTGTCGAACGTCTGCGTGCGATGTCACCCTTCAACAGCGACGCAGAAGGTTGGCTCCAAGAACAAGAACAAGCACTGGTTACGGGTAATCGGTAATGGGTAATGGGTAATAGCAAGACGACTGACCTATTCCTCATCCCAACCCATTTCTTCTAATTGCCCATTATCAATTACCACTCACCAATTACCAATTACTCATTACCAAAACCATGTGGGACTATACAGACAAAGTAATGGAACTCTTCTACAATCCCAAGAATCAGGGAGCGATAGAAGACAAGAGCGAACCCGGAGTTAAAGTTGTTTTCGGTGAAGTAGGCAGTATTGCTTGCGGAGATGCCCTAAGACTGCACCTGAAAATCGAAGTAGAAAGCGATAAAATTCTCGATTCTAGCTTTCAAACCTTTGGCTGTACCAGTGCGATCGCATCTTCCTCTGCACTGACGGAAATCATCAAGGGCAAAACCTTAGATCAAGCGCTCAATATCACCAATAAGGATATTGCAGAATACCTCGGTGGACTACCGGAAGCGAAGATGCACTGCTCGGTGATGGGAC
>DATNQL010000495.1:0-8889 GCA_036704025.1 Stenomitos sp. | reverse complement strand
AAGCCGCGTGCAGCAATATCGGTTGCCACAACCCAGCGCACCTGACCCGCCTTGAAACGGTACAGCAAGCGCTCTCGTTGGGACTGACTCAGGTCGCCGTGATACTCATCTACACTGTGACCTGCGGCTTGCAATTGGCTGGTTAGCTCGGCGGCAGCTTTGCGGGTTCGCACAAAAATTAATGCAGCTTCCGGGTCTTCCAGTTCCATGATGGGCTGGAGAGCTTTTGCCTTCGTCCAACCACGGGGCACCATATATACACGTTGTTCAATCCGCGACGGGGTGGCTTTGGGTTGCTCAACGGTTACGGTAATGGGGGATTTTAGGAAGTTGTTGATTAAATCCCGAATGGGACGAGGCATGGTGGCTGAAAAACAAGCCGTCTGACGCTCTTTCGGTGATTGTTGCAGGATTTTCTTGACATCATCGATAAAGCCCATGCTCAGCATTTCATCAGCTTCATCCAGCACGACCCAGCGCACTTGATCCAATCTCAAGTCACCTCGGTCGAGCAAATCGATCACCCGTCCGGGTGTGCCCACGACGAGTTGAGCGCCCCGTTGCAGGCTTTTGATTTGCCGTTCAATGGATTGACCGCCACAAACGGTCAGGACTGATAATCGGCGGTTGCCAGAGAAGTCACGAATCGCATCAGCGACTTGAGAGGCCAACTCTCGCGTTGGTGTCAAAATTAAGCCTTGTACGACTCGGTTGTCTAGGTCAATCTGCTCTAGGATGGGCAGCGAAAATGCCGCTGTTTTGCCAGTACCCGTTTGGGACTGACCGACGACATCACGCCCCGCTAGAATCTCGGGAATCGCTTGGGTTTGAATGGTGGTTGGTGCTGTAAAGCCCAATTTTTCCAGTTGATTGACACGAGCTTCAGACAGGCCCAGGCTTTTAAAGGAAAGGGTCATAAGTTAGTGTTCGCTGTTAGGTTTTTAGTTGTTAGAGATCGAGAGTCGGTTGTCAAAACATTAAGGGAGGCAAGGTTGAAAAGTTTAAGGGGGGCATGTTTCAGGTGGGAAGGTTGGAAGTTGAAACTCGTCTTCTAACCGGCTTCCCCTGAATACTGGCTCGCCCTGTAAACCTCTAAAAAGCCACCTGTAACCCTTTAACAACTGACGAAAAATGAGGGACTACAGAACCATACAGGTCGTAGGCATCCGCATCAGTAATTTCCACTCCCACGATTGTGCCCAAGGGAGCATTTCCTTGGACGTAAACCAATCCATCTACCTCAGGGGCAAATCGAGTAGAGCGACCAATTAATTCACCTGTTTCAGGGTGTTCTTGCTCAATCAGGACATCAACCACCTTACCGACACAAGCTTGATTCCTTTTCCAGGAGATGGGCTGCTGAGCTGCCATCAGGGCATCCCGACGGGCATCCATTACGTCTTGGGGTAGTTGGTTTGGCAAGTTGTAGGCTGAAGTACCCTCTTCCGGAGAAAAGGTAAAGACACCTACATGGTCAAACTCATGGCGCTGGACAAACTGGAGTAAGTGCTCGAAGTGTTCGTCTGTTTCACCAGGAAACCCGACGATAAAGGTTGTCCGCAGCACGGCATCGGGCAGTGCTGTTTTGAGGCGCTCAATAATCCTGTCATTCACCTGTCCCTGCCAGGGGCGGTTCATGGCGCGCAGGATTTCTGGATGGGAGTGTTGTAGGGGTAAATCCAGGTAAGGAAGGACATTCGGGGTTTCCTGAATGGCCTGAATTACGGCTGGGGTCAAACCCGTTGGATAGGCATAGTGCATCCGAATCCAGGGGATGTTCACTTGACCTAACGCCCGTAAGAGTTCTGCTAACTTCGGTTCGCCATAAAGGTCTAAACCGTAGTTGGTTGTAATTTGAGAAATCAAAATGATTTCCTGTACGCCTTCAGACGCCAGTTGTTTGGCTTCTGCGACGATGGATTCAATCGTGCGCGATCGCTGTTTTCCCCGAAGATGGGGAATGATACAAAACGCACAACGGTAGTCACACCCTTCAGCTACCCGTAGGTAAGCAACACCCTCGGAGGTCGTTCGGTAGCGCGGAGTTGTCTCGTCAGCAATGTAGGTCGGTTGTGCCGAAATCTGCTTAACGCGTTCGCCCGCTTCTACTCGTTGAATCACATCTACGATTTTGTTATAGTCGCCAGTCCCGACTACTGCCACAGCTTCAGGCAATTCATCCAAGAGTTCAGCCTGGAAGTGTTGCGCCATACAGCCAGTGACGACAATTTTTTTATCAGCTTCTGCTAATTCGACCAGGGTGCGGACAGACTCTTCACGAGCTGCTCCAATAAAACTACAGGTGTTTACAATAACATAATCCGCTAATTCTTCATTAGAATCGACCGGGTAACCGGCTTGGACCAATAGGCCCAGCATGTGTTCTGAGTCGATGCGATTTTTTTCGCAGCCCAAATGAGAAATTGCGATGGTTGGCTTGTTGCCCATGCGGTCATGCGTTTGTGTGTACTACGGCTTGAGTGAGTGGGGTCGCGACCTTGTAGAGGTGCATTTTACATCATTAAGCGTTCGGCCCACCCACACTCCACTAGTCCGGATGTTCCTTATCGTTTCTTAATCCCCGTTACTTATTGTAGATAAAATTTTATTGAGATATCCAAACGAGTAGCAAAAAAAGAGCTATTTATGCCAACATCCCCTGACCGAGGTGATTGGAGCTTGGGAAAAACAGTTGAAAGTGACACTCTGGCGATCGCTATGGCTAACGCTGCGCGATTCATAGGGCAAGTGGGTCGGTTGGCGAGGAAAGAGGGTGGGCACATGCTACCCTTTTACCTTCAACCCTCAACCTTCAACCTTCAACCCAGGATTCAGTTACCCTTGTTGGCTCTCCGTCGGAGAGCATTGACAGGTAGGGCAGAAAGTAGCCGGTGTTTTTAGGTAGATACGTGGACTTACTTCAAATTTTCAAGACACCGAATCCAATTATTGGTGTGGTTCATCTACTGCCGCTCCCCACATCGCCCCGCTGGGGAGGGAGCTTGAAGGCGGTCATTGATCGCGCAGAGCAGGAGGTGACAGCACTGGCTTCTGGGGGAGTCGATGGCGTAATCGTCGAGAACTTTTTTGACGCCCCATTTACAAAAAACCAGGTCGATCCGGCTGTGGTCAGTGCTATGACGCTGATTGTGCAGCAACTGATGAATCTGGTGACGCTGCCAGTGGGGATCAATGTATTACGGAACGATGCCCAAAGTGCTTTAGCGATCGCCACCTGTGTCCCTTGTCAATTTATTCGGGTTAATGTCCTCACCGGAGTGATGGCAACAGACCAAGGATTCATTGAAGGACAGGCGCATCAATTGCTGCGCTACCGCCGGGAACTAGGCAGTGATGTCAAAATTTTGGCAGATGTTTTGGTCAAACATGCACGACCCTTGGGTTCCCCCAATCTCACAACAGCGGTGCAGGAGACGATCGAACGGGGCTTAGCGGATGGCGTGATTCTTTCAGGTTGGGCGACGGGTAGCCCTCCCTCTTTAGAAGACCTGGAATTGGCCTCTGCCGCCGCCAACGGTACGCCCGTTTTTATTGGCAGTGGAGCGAA
Organism: Stenomitos sp.; assembly: GCA_036704025.1. Classification (GTDB taxonomy): domain Bacteria; phylum Cyanobacteriota; class Cyanobacteriia; order Cyanobacteriales; family Coleofasciculaceae; genus Allocoleopsis. Next base: position 5,321 of record DATNQL010000495.1, on the reverse strand, counting down.
CTGGGACAACATATCCACCCTGATGCAAGCGGCTGACGGCGTGATTGTTTCCAGTTCCTTGAAGCGGCGGGGGAAAATTGAGCAACCTATTGACCCGATTCGCGTCAGTCAATTTGTGGAAGCGGCGCGACGCAGCGTTGCCGCCAAGACTGAACCACAACCCATGGCTTCCGTCAAGCTACATTCGTAAATAGATTAAGCAACTCATGACAGGCCGCACGCCTGTCTACCCACTCACAAAGAACAACCCACAACTAATCATGAGTCGCCGACGTTCTGCTCCCTGGATTCACCGCTGGTCTCGTCAGCTAATCGGCGCGATCGCACTTCTCGGTGTTCTAGACACTGCCTATCTCACGCTTATCGAGTTTGGGGTTTTCCAGGAAGTAGCGGGGTGCCCGACTACTGGCCCGATCAACTGCCAAGCTGTTTTGGAAAGCACCTATGCCAAGGTGTTCGGTGTGCCTTTGAGCTTATTTGGTCTTGTGGCCTATGCAGCTATTGCCCTGTTTGCTTTCGCTCCTCTACTCCTGAAATCCTCCGAGCAAAAAGACCTCCGCACGGATGTGGAAAACTGGACTTGGTTGCTGATCTTTGCCGGCAGCATTGCTATGGTGGTTTTTAGCGGCTATTTGGTATACCTGATGTCCTTTAAAATCAAGGCATTTTGTATCTACTGCTTAGCCTCGGCTCTATTCTCCATCAGCCTATTAGTCCTGGCAATCCTAGGTCGTGCGTGGGAGGATATTGGGCAACTCTTGTTCACGGGTATTTTAGTTGGGATGGTAGCCATTATTGGCACTTTGGGAGCCTATGCTCAAGGGGGTGGTGCGCCAGCCAAAACCGCAGGTGCTCGCACTCCCATTCCAGAAGCAACGACTCCACCACAGCCCGTAGTGGGTTGGGAAGTAACCACATCCTCTGGTGAAGCTGAAATCGCTTTAGCGCGTCATCTGGCAAAAGTCGGTGCCAAAGAATACGGGGCCTACTGGTGTCCTCACTGCTATGAACAAAAGCAACTTTTTGGCAAACCGGCCTACAAGGCACTTAACTATGTTGAGTGTTCCGCTGATGGCAAAAACGCCCAGCCACAAGTCTGTAAAGACGCTGGCGTTAAATTCTTCCCTAGCTGGAAAATTAACGGTGAATTGACCTCTGGTGTGAAAACGTTGGAAGAACTTGCTGATTTAACGAATTATCAAGGTTCACGAGACTTCAAATATACTCTGCCAGGACAGTCAGCCCCATAAAATTTGTGCCTCTTCAGGCAAGGCTCTAGGGAGGTGAAGAAGTCGAGAGAAGATTGATTTTACAAAGCTTTATCCCTTCTAGGAGCGTCTCGAAGCAACGACTAGTTATACCGAATTCTTGGAAGTTCTTCCGTTGAGCATCCCAACCTTTCCTTTCAAAGGTTGGGATTTTTATTCTTGCTGTCCCGTTAACCTGAACGTGCCGTATGACGGTGAGGTGCCATGGCAATTTTTTGTAATACTAATTGGGCTTGAGTATAATTGGCGAATAATACGAATACTGTTTCTCTACTCATCGGCAACAGCTCTCATTGAACTCTCCTGTTTTTATGCCTAGGCAAATAGTGTGTTTAGAACCGAAGGTAAGGATGAGGATTTTGGGGTGGAGTTTAAGATGTAGTCAGTCGTAGAGAAAAGGTATCACTTCTGCAAAAGACTCTCTCAAACTTGCAGACCGCTTCAAGGGCATCTATTGGTTCTAAGAGGAATGTCACTGACTTAAGAACTTTCCTGTGGAATGTGCCCCCTAAATCCCCCAAGGAGATCCCCCTCCCGTCCCCCTTAAAAAGGGGGAAGCCAGATGTTGCTACGCTTTTAAAAGTCTGGGGGACTTTGAACTTTGGCTCCCCCAGAATTGGGGGTTGGGGGGCGGATCGGCTCGTTAAGTCAGTGCCATTCGTTCTAAGAGTCCTATTTAACCCTGAGAAACCTGGGCTAGATTGTTAAGTACAAAATGGGGTGCCTGGATTTTTGGTCAAACCAAAATTCTGTTTTGTCTGAGTCAGCCAAAGCTCGGTTAGAAGGTGGATCTACTTCGATGAAGAGCAAACTCACGTTGCTCATTAACCCATTCACGTTTTGATACGTGAGCTTTAGTAAAAGGCTCGTTACACTCAACTGGGAAGATTGGCTCTTGCTCAATTTTTCAGGTACACAGGACTTTTTCAAGTAAGCTGTCATGCTTGTGATCAAACTGCTCTTCTGATTGTCAGGGAACGCAAACACACCACAATTTCTAATGCTATAAAAAACAACGATCCAATCTGTTATTGAATAACTGATTGTATCGATATGCTCTATATAGCTGCATCTTGCAACAATCGTGCAGTCAGGTAGATGTTAAAAGCAAGTCTAGGTCGCAGACTAAAGCAGTGGCTTCACAGCGAGCGTCCAGTTTTAAAAGCCTCTGTTGGTGTCACAGGAACTATTATTATTCTCCGTCTCATGGGGTTACTCCAGTCATCGGAGCTTGCGGCTTTCGACCAACTGTTCCCCCTGCGTCCAAAAGAACTCATCGATCCTCGGATTGTGATTGTTGAAATTAGGGAACAAGACCTAAAACAGGCAGGGCAATGGCCGATTTCTGACCGTTTAATGGCTCAACTGCTGATGAAATTAAACCGCTATCAACCCCGCACCATTGGTCTGGATATATATCGTGATTTACCCGTTCAACCGGGTCATGAGGAATTTATCAAAGCGGGTAATACTATTCCCAATTTAATTGGGATTGAAAAACTTCCCGATAAAACCAGCTTTGGCGCAAGTTTGGGCGTTGCCCCCCCAAAGGTATTACATCAACGCCAACAGATTGGGTTTAATAATGTTGTGGTAGACAACGATGGCAAAGTGCGTCGAAGTTTACTCTATTGGCATGTGGCTGGCAAACCTCGCCAAAGTTTCGCACTCAAACTGGCTTTGATTTATCTCGAGGCAGAAGGCATTACCCCCAAAGCCGCTAAGAGCAATCCTAACTATTTGCAACTGGGTGAGCGTGTTTTTCCTGCTTTCCAAGCCAATGACGGGGGTTATGCGGGAACGGATAGTAAAGGATACCAAGTTTTAGTCAACTTTCGACATCCGGGTAGCTTTCGCACCCTTTCCATGGCAGATGTGCTGGCAAACCGAGTTGATTCGAGTTGGATACGCGATCGCATTGTTTTGATTGGTTCAACCGCACCGAGTCTACAAGATTTCTTTTACGTCCCTTATAGCAACAAGCTGATCGGTGCCGCACAACCCATGTCTGGGGTTGAAATCAATGCTAATTTTATCAGTCAAATCCTGAATAGCGTCCTTGAGAAACGACCTTTAATCAAAGTTTGGTCGAATCCGGTGGAGATTTTATGGATTTTCAGTTGGACATTTTTGGGTGCTGAACTGATTTGGCATATGCGTTGGCGAAGTCGCTTCGCTAAGGGACATCAGTTCCAACGCAGCCAAAGAACATTACCTCGACGTGCTTCTGTGCGTCTCCTCTTAGTGAGTATGGCACTGGGTGGCATCTGTTACCTAGCTTTTTGGGCGGGTTGGTGGTTGCCATTCGTCCCAGCTTTGTTTGGACTCATCGGTTCTGCGGTATTGATTACCAACCATCTAGCTCATATTCAGGAAGAATTAAAGCGATCTAAAGAATTTTTGCAGACCGTTATTAATACTATTCCTGACCCAGTTTTTGTGAAAGATAAAGACCATCGCTGGATTATTTTGAATCATGCATATTGTAAGTTCATCGGCTATCCTTTGGAAACTTTAATGGAAAAATCAGACTATGATATTTTCCCTCAGCATGAAGCAGAATTTTTTTGGGCTCAAGATGAACTGGTCTTTCAAACTCATCAACCGCAGGAATCTGAGGGAAAATTTACTGACGCCTTTGGTACAACCCATCTAATTTCTACAAAGAAATCTCTGCACAAAGATGCGGCGGGTAATCTCTTTTTAGTGGGTATTATGCGAGATATCACAGAGCGTAAACGAGCGGAAGAAGCTCTCAGACAAACGGCTGAAGATTTGACTCGTTCTAACCAAGAACTCAAACTTTCAGAAGATCGATTGCGCTATCTGGCTTATCATGATCCCCTCACGGGTCTTGCCAATCGTAAACAGTTTCACGAACGCCTGAGTCATTCTTTAATTTGGGCACAAAGCAATAATCAGTTTGTTGCATTAATGTTTATTGATTTAGATGGTTTTAAACAAGTCAATGACACTTTGGGGCATGATATCGGTGACCAACTGTTGAAAATTGTGGCTCAACGACTCACACATACTGTACGTAGCAGTGATATTGTTTCGCGTTTGGGGGGTGATGAGTTTACTGTGATTCTCTGCAATATTGCACAAGTGGAGTATGCTGCCCAAATTGCGGAGAAGATTTTAGAAAATTTGTCTCAGGTTTTTGTGTTAGATGGGCATAATATTTTTGTAACGGGCAGTATTGGAATTAGTATCTATCCCCAAGATGGGAAAGAGGAGGAAACCTTGATTAAGAATGCTGATTCCGCTATGTATCGCTCTAAACAACTCGGTCGGAATCAACATCAATTTGCTCATTCTTTATAGAGTATATGGTTTAATCCGTCACGTAGGAATTGCTCGTAGTAAGCGCTTCAGCGGTTTCCTATTTTGTTTTATGCCTAATCCAGCTATTTGATAAGATTAAATCATTTTTCATTAGGGGTTGATAGAGCCGTTAGTATTATGAACTCCGTCTCTGAACAGAAAAGACTAAAGCAGATTATCAAAGGTAAACAAACAAGACAGTTTTTTGAAAATTACGTGAACCCCTTATGTATGTGGGGTTCTAGTCCTCGATATATTAAACATGCAAAAGATATTCGGAGACTAGATAGGTTTATTTGTGCTGTTTCACGTTTTGGTAGTAAGATAAATATTTTTGAACTTGAGAGATACTTGATTGAGGACTTAGCTTGGTCAACAGAAAATGCTCATTGGGTGCTACAGCGTATTGAGATTGGTCTTGATATTCTGAAGGCTAGTAAAAATTTTACTAGTTAAGTTTTGTAATTACAGATGCACAAAGATCTAAGCTGTAGAGTCACTAACCCCTATCATCGTCACTGGAGACAACTGCCAAACCTCAATGTCGTTACCAAAGCCACTAACAATAGTCTGCTGATCGGGACTGAACGCAACAACAGAGCTAACTATCCCGGAACCAGAAGTGTAGAGACGCTCCCCAGTACTCACATTCCACGTCATGAATGCCCAACTGGCACTAAGGGACTTCCAGAAAATAAATTGTCCCAAAAAAACAAGAGACTTCTT
>DATNQL010000494.1:0-4417 GCA_036704025.1 Stenomitos sp. | reverse complement strand
GAAGTAATCAGAACGTTAGTTCCTTGTTCAACTTGGTATCGTTCTTTATGTTATCAAACCGAAAAATCATGGAGTCGAGAAACGGACGCGAAACATTCAGAATGTTTGCCGCCTCCTGAGTGGTCAGTTCTGCATGGATAGGGATAAGAGTAACTGCATTGCCTTGAGCCATTTGCGACAGAATATCCACCAGCAAATGAAAAGCCATAGCCGGGATCTCAACCGTCTGCTCGCTCCCATCTTCTTCCACCACTTTGAGTCGCTTCTTGTGTGGCGTCAAACCAATCACAGAGGCCAGAATGCGGCTACTTTCTAGAGACAGCTTGGCATCCGCCTCCGTAGGAATCGCAGGTTTATTATAAGCAGTAGAGATTACCATCAAAATTTCCTCTATTAGTGGGTAAGCTCCTTCCCCAAGGCTTAGGGTTTAAAGCCCCTCCATTACCTCCTGGGTGTAACCCCAATATAGACAACCAACGAAACAAACGCAACAAATCGAAATAAACGCAATTTAGCCCTGGAGTTCTCCGCCGTTTGAGTGGAAACAGGTTTCCTTGGGAGCGAAAAACTGCCCCTCGAATTGAAGAGGCAGTTGATAAAATTGTGGAGTGGAAAAATTTCGGAAATACTGGTGGGATTAGGCGGCAAAAGCAATCAGAATCAGCGAAGTCACCATGAGTAAAGCAACCCCACCCTGAAGGGCATAGCGACGTTGTTGCTCTGGTGAGGGGTAGCTTGCATAAGAGATTTTGGGTTCGATGGCGTAGTTGTTGAGGATTCCTTCTTCGTTGGTGGTATACATCGCTGTTGATTCCTTTGCGTTGCTTATGTAAATCAATGTAACGTACTGTTAAATAATGTAACGGTGACTTGACTCGATGGCTGAGGTGATGCTAATCACAAACATGGCTAACTGTCGAGGATCGCGGTAAATAGGTTCTGACGCAGATGTGGTAAAAGGGGCATTGAGCCAATCATGTCTAGATAGATATCTAGACGGCGTAATCAGGTTTGTGGGAGTTCTGATGTCATAGTGCGGTATGCGAAGCGCAAGCGCGACGACAAGTTGTTCGCGATCGCCATTTCTCTCCCCGACCAGTACTCTAGGTAAAGAGAGTACTTGGTTGATGGCCACAGAGAGCGGGCGTTAGCTAATTTTTTCACCAAAGAATAGTGGTACTCGATACTTGCCAAAGTCCGGTGGGAGGCCAAACTTGTCCGAAAGGTTCGCCATTAGCCACAGCCCGACTGGGAGGCATCAAAAAATTATCCAGCACTTCGATCGCTTCTTTTAGAGTTAAACCCTCAGCCTTCAACTTTCCCTTCCGCAGAAACGCTCTCCATTGAGCCTGTTTTGCTCCATCTAAAGAAAACTCCGGTGTCAGAGCCAGAGGAGGAACGTGCGGTACTGATGTGTGGCGTCGCTCAAACGTGGCTTTAATAGCCAGGGAAAGAGCCTCCCCTTCAAACTCAAACTTTTGACAAAGGAACCACAAGTCGTAGAAATCCTTCATCCGGCTGTTAGCTATCCCAAGCACCACCATTGCCTGAAACTTTTCAGCCACCACCGTTTCACGCGGGTACGTCCGCACTCTGGGTGCTGGCAAGTCCAGCATAGTAGGGAACTTCGACAATTCTTGCGGTTGATTGGCTAGAGCATCCCCAAAACCAATATCAATCTGAATTGGGATTCGGGCAACTCCCAACAGTGCCATCAATTCAATTCGTACTCCCTCATATTCCTGGTCTTCCTTAATCCTCTGACCAGAAACGGTATCGTCCTTAAACTCCAGACCATCCGGTTCCACCTGTACACAACAAATATCCCGAAACACTTGTTCGAGATGAGCAATTGAATTGTCCCCAAAACCCAGCAAATCCAAATCTCGCGTCGCTCGGTGTGGCTCGTTGCTCCAAGCAGAGAAAAGCATTGCACCTTTGAGAATGAAGCGATCGCGGTATTCAGATTCACCCAAGCGATACAAAAGCCTTTCTAATGCGTAGCGTGTCAGCAATCCTTGAAACTCTTCCCCACGCTGACGCGATAAGTCAAGTAAGCGCTGACGTACCGAGGCCGCCACATTGCGCGGTTGGTTCATACCAGCGACTCCATATAAGGACGCATCACAGACGCCACCCGGCAGATTTTGGCATAGTGCCACAGTTCATCCATTGTGCAACAGCGATCTCGCCAGCACTCTCGCAGCGCTTCCAGTGCCACATCCAAACCAATCTTATTGCGGTACTTGAAGCAGTCCGCCACCGTCTTAGCGATGTTGTACACCTGTACCGTTACACCTTCCACCAGATGTGACTCCACACCAGCAGTCAGAGCAATACCTGACATATAGACAATCCGCAGTGGAAGCATCTCTTCTTTCGGGGCGCGAGAAGAACCATCGATCGCCAGCCAGACCTCAAAAGGTGCTTGAGTGGTTAATCCATGAAAGCGAAGCGCAGACAGCAGACAAACGATACCATGAGGAACTCGTTTACAAGCTGATGCCAGGGAGTGGTTTTCTGTCACCGGGCGATCGCTGAGAATATAAAGCCCACGCCCCGAACGTATTAGCATCCCTTCACTTTCCAAACGCCGTAGGTACTCCCGATGAATGCCACGCGCCTCTATATCTATTGGTCTTACCACTCCTAAAGAGCGTGCCAGTTCTAGCACTTGCTCTTTCTTCGATTCACTCATCTGCTTGACCAACTGCAAGTGTCAAAACGTAGGTAACTTTAAATATAAACTAACATCTTGTCACAATCCCCGCCAGTACCTACTTCCATCCACTCCTGTCGCGTAACACAGTAGATGGGTTCTGACGCAGATGTGGTGAAAGGGGAAAAAGGCTAGCCAACAGAGGCAACAGGGAATTCTCTAGACAAAGTACTCTCTAAGCGTGAGAGCGTACTTTATTGATGGCGAAGGCGATCAGCTTCGCTGGTGCTGTAGGCAATCGGGCAATCTGGTCAAAACAATTCAAAATTCAAAATTCAAAATGACAATCAGTGGGGGCTTGAACCCACCCCACCACTGATTGAAAACCGCCAAATCTTAGAATCATCGGGCTAATGGCTCGATGGCTACCAGCACGCTCGTCCTTCCCCTAGAAACTAAGTACTCTTTGATTGAGAGTGTACTTTATTGAAGCCAATGGCAATCGGATTGAGACGGATCGATCGCAGAAGCAAAGTATGAGAATCCATCACAGACCAGCACAGCTTGCGCGAGCAAAAACCTGGTAGGGATGGCGCTGACGCGCCGCCGCGAGCGTGGTGCGGCCTCCTGGTGTCGCGTGTCACAGTAAGCGTCGGAAATCTCACGATAAATGTCGGGTAAAAAATAGGGTTAGAATGATTACACAGTAAGGGATAGAGGGATGTAGTACGGAAGTAATTGACTAAGAAGAAGCCAAAATAAGTAATAAAGTATCAAGAAAAATGTCGCCAGAAAAGGAACGGATGTAAGAGAGCGAGAAAAAGAAGTAGAGGAAAACAGAGAGATAGGGGGTCAAATAAAGAAACGAAAAGTAACACAATAAGTGTCGCTTTGTCAGCCAAGAAAGATTTAGAATTCAAACCAGAGCCGCTATTCGAGAGAGTGAGATGATGTGTGCTGGCCAGTCGAATCAAGCTGGAGAAGATAATGTGGTGCCATTCGTGGAAAACTCACTGGTGTTAAGGGAAAACGTAGCAGGAGAATGGGAAATAATCAACGCACACTTAGAGTTGCCAGGTGAGGTGCAACAACGGATGGAGGCAATACAGAAATTGCTCGCAGTGCAGGGAACAGAACGCTATGGGCGAGTGCAGCAACAGGTAGCGCAGCGACTAGGGATAAGTGTTCGGAGCGTGCAAAGACTGCTCAAGAAATGGCGAGAACAAGGAATAGCGAGCTTACCCAGACAAAAGCGATCGGATCGGGGAGCAGCGAAAACCAGCCGGGAGTGGCAGGAATTTATTCACAAGACCTACCAGGTGGGGAATCGGGGCAGCCGGAAAATGAGTCGGGCACAAGTGTACCTGAGAGTGCAGGCACAGGCAGAAGCGAACGGAGTCAAAGAGTATCCGAGCCGTCCCACAGTATATCGAATTCTACGTCCCCTTCTCGAACAACAGCAGCAACAGAAACGCACGTTAGGCTGGCGAGGAGAGCAGTTAAAAGTGAACAGTAGAGAAGGATTAGAGATTGGAATTGAATGGTCAAACCAAGTGTGGCAAGTAGATCACACCCAAATCCCGCATTTCTCACAAACTGATTTGAGAAGCTGATTTGGGAATGAAAAATTGAACTTATTGAAAAACAAGAGATATGGCCACAGTTGCCAGAGAAAAATTTAATCTAAAATCACCAAACCGTTACTAAATCGTCAGTAAAATCAGCTTAATTCAAAAAACTTCTCATCAGAAAATAGAC
>DATNQL010000493.1:0-5169 GCA_036704025.1 Stenomitos sp. | reverse complement strand
GAAATAACCCACCAGTTCAAAAAGATTAAAAAGCTTACAGTACACACTTTCTTCCCTTCTGCCTTCTGCCTCCTATCTTCTGCCTTCTTGCACTAGCCTGATGGGAACGCATGATTACCAACTCCTCTGAATAGCTGTTTTGTGCTAGAACAGCATCATTGGAGAACGAGAGCAGTCCTCTAGAAACTGGCAAAAATCTTTAATTCACTTAATCAATGCTGATTTCAAGCCAAACAGAACATCATAAGCGTTGACTCATTGGTTAGACGTTGTCAATCATCTCTTTACATTTATTAAAATCAAAAAAAAGACGAGCAACCTGCATCTTTGGGAAGAGTTTTGGCAGCATCAGATTCTGTTGATCCTGGCTAAGTTTTTCGGCAATACAAACAAATCGTGCCTTCTTGTCCCTTCATTTTTCTGCTTCCAGTTTTAGCCTGATGGCTGGCTTCCTATCTCTAGATAGACGAGTCGCTCAGATAACAGAGTTAAGTTGTATCCAAGAAGCGCACTTACTGGAACGTGAAGCGTTGGCGTAGCCTGGGTCCTCTTCAAAATAGCAATCGGCGAACCCATGATTACACGGCCTGTTTGGGGTAATTCCATTCATCTAAGCGTTCTCTACCGAATTTGGACAAGGGTAGGAAATCGCACTTTTGGAAGCGTCAATTCACCAATATAGAAAGAGAGAAAACAAGATGAGCCTACTATCCCTAGAAGAAGTTAAAGCACTTGTAGAACAACCCAAGGCATTGTGTGTATCCATTTATATGCCTATCTACCGACTGGCGGCAGATATTCAACAGAATTCTACTCGGCTCAAGAATTTGATGCGACAGGCCGAAAGTAGCATCGTAGAGAGTGGCATGAATAATCAGGAAACCAGGGAATTTCTCCAGCCCTTGCAAGAACTCATTGATTCAGACGAAAGTTTTTGGCAGGAAAATAATCATGAGGGATTAGCTGTCTTTTTAGGTTCTGGAGTATTCCGCTACTACCGTCTACCCTTAAATTTTGACGAATTAGTGGTTGTTACTGACCGTTTCCATCTCAAACCATTACTCCCTCTTTTGACGGGTGATGGCAAATATTATGTTTTAGCCTTGAGTCAACAGGATGTCAGGCTAATGGAGTGTACACGCTCTAGTGTCAGAGAAATCGAATTGGAGGATGTGCCCAAGAGTCTGGATGAAGCCCTGCAATATGACGAGACGGCAAAGGAAGGGCAGCGACGCATGAGTACCCCAAAAGGCGGAACCAACAATTCTTTTCAACAGGCGGGCAGTTTTCATGGGCAGGGAAGTCCCGACAGGGATAAATTCCAGCGAGACATTGAGCAATTCTTTTATGCTATTGATCGCGGATTACACCAATATCTGCACAACAAACGTGCGCCTTTAGTACTGGCAGGCGTCGAGCATCTTTTCCCAGGCTACCGAGAGGCTAATAGTTATCAGCATCTAGTTGAAGAAGGGATTGCGGGGAATCCTGAACGGCTGAAGCCTGAAGAGCTACAAGCACAAGCCTGGGAAATTGTAGAACCTTTATTTTTAAAGGAACAGCAAGAGGCAATCGAGCGTTACAAAGAACTGACAGTGACTGGACGTACCTCGACTGACCTCCAAGAGGTGCTTCCAGCCGCCTACTATGGTCGAGTTGAGCAATTGTTTGTTGCCGTTGGTGTACAACAGTGGGGCATCTTTAATCCCGGCGTCAGTACCGCTACAGTTGATTTACATGCTGAGCCAGAACTGGGTGATGAGGATTTATTGGATGCAGCGGCGATACACACCATTTTGAATGGCGGAACAGTCTATGCTGTCGAGCCAGGGCAAGTTCCTGATGAGGCACATTTAGCGGCTGTATTTCGCTATTGAGTCAGTCAAAGAATCATCAAAAATAGTCCTTCAATCTCGGACTGACACACTTGTCCCCAGTTCCCCAACGCTGGGGGCAAGAAATTTATTTGGCTCCCCTCATGGGAGATAGGTGATGGGACTGATATCATATCCGTCTAATTACCATCATAAAAACCTCTGTGCGTCTCGGCTGCGGTCAAAACGAGTTGGTGATGTCCAGAAAATCTCTCCGCGTCCCCGCGTCAATCCTAACGATGGGTGCTTCCGGACATGATATGACCGCTCTGGCGAGGGAGCCACTCACAACTGGGAGTTCAAATGCGAAACCCTTAAAAATTTGTCATCATGGTGTCAGCCAACCCAAAAATTTTAAACTCTTAGACAATTCAAAAAAATATTGTTGTGATTTAAGTCACATTAAATGTAAATTTAAATCACAAATGTGACAGACAATCATCACCAGCCAGAGACGCCAAATGTCACAAAATGTAGATGTACTGCATCACCCAGCAGGTGACCGAAAGGTTGAATGATGTTGGAGGTGGGCTAGAGACTTCAGCAAATGAGCCATGTTCCTAAGCCGTGACAATTTGTCAGCTAGCTCTGCCGACCGGGTAGAGTACTATGAGAAAGTCCACAACAACCTTGTCGAGCGGACAAAGCAATTGAAACGCGCTAATCACGAACTAGCTCATCAAATTGCTGAGCGTCAACGGGTGGAAGAGGCTCTGCGGCAAGCGGAACAGAAGTATCGCAGTATCTTTGAAAACGCAGTTGAAGGGATCTTTCAGACAACGCCTGACGGCTACTACTTAACCTGTAACCCGGCGCTAGCACGTATTTACGGCTACGAATCAGCCGATGCATTGCTCAAAAATCTCACTAACATCGGACAGCAGCTTTACTTTGATCCGAACCGTCGTCAGGAATTTATTGAGCAACTCTATACTTGTGATGTGGTTTCTGACTTTGAGTCTCAAGTTTATCGAAAAGACGGCAGTATCATCTGGATTTCGGAAAATGCACGGGCTGTACGTGCTGAAGATGGTACGTTGCTTTATTACGAAGGTTTTGTTACAGATATCACTCAGCGAAAGTTAGCGGAGGAAGCCTCACAACGAGCAGAAGCGCAACTGAGGGCCAAAGCTGAGCAATTAAAACAGGCGTTGACGAAGCTACAACAAACGCAAGCCCAGTTGATTCACAACGAAAAAATGTGCAACTTAGGCCAGTTAGTGGCGGGTGTTGCTCATGAAATTAACAATCCAGTTAACTTTGTTTGTGGCAATCTTATCCCTGCCAGTCAATATGTTGAGGACTTATTAGAGCTGCTTAGGTTATACGCCAAACATTATCCCCAGCCAGAACCTGAAATTCAAGCCAGAGCCGAGGCAATTGATTTAGAGTTTTTGGTTGAAGATTTCCCCAAGACCTTATCATCAATGCAGTTGGGAGCTGATCGCATTCGTCAGATTGTTCAGTCCTTGCGAAGCTTTTCCCGGATTGATGAATCCCAGATGACGCAGGTGGACATTCACAAAGGAATTGATAGCACACTGTTAATTATCAACAATCGGCTCAAACCCAAAGGGGACAATCCAGGAATTGCCATTCTCAAAGAATACGGGGAATTGCCCCCTGTCAAGGGTTATGCCGGTCTTTTGAACCAAGTGTTTATGAATTTGCTGTGCAATGCCGTTGATGCCTTGGAGGATTGCTCCCCAAAGCTGTATGCGGACACAGATTTTGAAGAACATTACCACGCTATCAACGGCATTGCCTCTAGCGCTCACCAAACGAGTTCTCTGGAGAGTTGCTCTGGTATGTCAGCGAGGCGGATTGGGTGTGCTAGCATTAGCGATCGCGAAACATTAGCGAGTTCGTCCAGCGCAACTCCAGCCTCCGCCTGTGCCCAAGAGAGGGAGATCACGCCGAGCTTCTCCCAAATGGAATCCCCCAAAGTCATCCGAATTTGTACAGAACTGATCGAGGGTGATGCACTAGATGGGAAAACCACTGAGCCACGAGCCGTGATCCGGATTATCGACAATGGCCCTGGAATGCAAGAAGATGTTAGACTCCAGATTTTTGACCCCTTCTTCACTACAAAACCAGTCGGTAAAGGTACAGGTTTGGGGCTAGCGATCAGTTATCAAATTGTCGTCGAAAAACACGGGGGGCAGTTGCAATGTATCTCGGCTCCCAACCAAGGCACGGAATTTAGAATCGAAATTCCCATTCAACAGTGAAGACGTGCGCGGGCACGTCTTCGCCATAATCATCAACCCTAGATTTTTTTTTCGGATGGCACCAGCTTAGCAAGCTAGCAGGATTGTGCCTCTCTCAGACCCCCTCTTGTCGAAGTAATCTCCAAAACAACGCAGAGCAAAAACGGTTTTCAATATGAATGGTCTAGCGCCAGCGCTTCTTCCGGCGTGCAATTTCCTTGCGCTTACGTTTTTCAATGGGAGTTTCAAAATGGCGATGCCGCCTGACCTCTGTCAAAATCCCAGCTTTTGAGACTTGACGCTTAAATCGACGCAATGCTGAATCAATACCTTCGTTTTGACCAACAAGTACCTGAGTCATCTACTTACTTACAACATTCAAGACTGACAGCGAGCTTGTGATTAACAACAGCGTTAATCGGAGAAAATGGACAGAACAACAAGCCAAATGAGGGCTTCGATTCGTGGAAAAGCCTGTCAATAAGGAACAACATAGCCTTCAGCCGAATCCATTGCTCGATAAATACCCTAGCATAATTGTTTTCACGAATCCCAGTCCCACATTATGGGATTATTGTCCAGAGGGTCAGTAACCAGCCGTCCAATCGCGTCAATTTCCTGAAGTTCGTCCCCCGATAGCTTCACCTCAGCCGATAAAGCATTTTGAGACGCTTGTTCGGCATGGCGTGCTCCTGCGATGGCGTTAACACGCCCGCCAAGGGCTGACGCATTAGTTTGCGGCTGGCCAATCAACCAAGCCAGAGATAACTGAGCCAGAGTACACTGATGACGTTCTGCAATCGGGCGAAGCTGAGCTAGGGCTTGCTGCACTCGTTGGTAATTCTCACCCTTGAATAACTTATTTTTGGCACGGTGATCCCCTTCTTCTAACTGGAGATGGCGACCAAACTTCCCAGTGAGCAGACCCTGAGCTAAGGAGGAGTAAGCGAGAATGGAAATATTATTTTCCACACAATAAGGCATTGCCTCTGTTTCCACTTGACGCCAAAACAGGGAGTAGGGGGGTTGCAAGCTATCAATACGCCCGTACTGCGAGGCTTCTACGATTTGGTCACGGGAAA
>DATNQL010000492.1:0-3140 GCA_036704025.1 Stenomitos sp. | reverse complement strand
AGGGTGTAGGGTGTAGGGTGTAGGGTGTAGGGTGTAGGGTGTAGGGTGTAGGGTGTAGGGTGTAGGGTGTAGGGTGTAAGGGAGGACTATTTTCATTCATGGCGGTGAATTTTTTTCATCGGGACTGCCTTCTGCCCTCTGCCTCCTCGTATGAGTTCCGGTGCCTTTGGCTATACTTCACGTCTTGCCTTCCACTTGATGTTGCAGCCGATACTGGGCTTTTGGTCAAGGTTAACCGGTTGAGAAACCAGTACAGCATTCAGGGCAGAACGTAAATCTTGACCTGTGACGGGTTTATTGTTACCGGGACGGCTGTCATCTAGCTGACCTCGATAGACTAGCTGCCGATCCCCATCAAACAGAAAGAAGTCTGGAGTACAAGCCGCCGTATAAGCTTGAGCCGTTTCCTGGCTTTCGTCGTAGCAAAAGGGGAAGGTAAATCCCAGTTCGCTTGCCATTTGCTTGAGCTTGTCAGGGGCGTCCTCAGGGTAATTGTCCGCATCATTGGCACTAATCGCCACAATACCAACATTCGCATCCCCATAGTCTTGACCAATCTGCGACAGTTCCGCCTGCACATGCTTCACGAAAGGGCAGTGGCGGCAGATGAACATGACTAATAATGCCTGCTTACCCGCAAAGGTATCCAAGGAGATGATTTTGCCAGACACAACATCTGGCAACTGAAAATCTGGGGCTGTAGTGCCTAGGGGCAACATGGTCGAGGGGGTCAGCGCCATTGGTTTATAGGTTCGTTTTTTTTCATTGTTGACCCCCCTCGCTTCCTGGAGCAAGGGGGAAAGGAGGAAATTGGCAACTCCTTTGCTATTTTGGACTTTTTATAGTACAAATGCACTATCTACATTAGCCATGTACCCGCTTTCTTGCCATGAAAGAACTACAAGCCGGAATTCAACTGGTTCGGACTAAGTGCATTCAACTGAATCGGCATCCTGTGTTTAAGAAGAAGGCATTGCAGCCCGTTGCCGTGGAATCATTGCCACAAAAGGCTAAGGTCTACCCAAAATCGCTGTTGTCTTTCCCGGTTAGTTTGCCTCCACAAGGGCTACGACAACGGACAACTCAGGGATTAAAGCGTTTGATGCTTCAGGCAGAACAAATCAATCAGCTTTCAACTGAGTTAGAAGCGGCGTTATTTGAGTTTAAAGCGATCGCATCTGAAGTAAACCAAGACTGGAAAGCCTTGCAGACCATACAGGAACCGACGAGTGCAATAGCAGATATTTGTCAGTACCAGGCTGTGCATGTCCCACTCGTTCAACAAAAATCCTCTGGCTCATTGGTGATGAAATCACGAATGGTGGATTTATTCCAAGCGGAACGGGAAGCAGAATTATTAGCACAAACACTGCGATGTCGAGCGAAGAAAAAACGGCACAAGGGTTAGCGCAACAATTTGTAGTTTGCGAAAGATGGAGGTTCCTGTAAAGTTTAGTATTAACAGAGGAGGTAACAGTTTCTCTCCATCTTCCAAAATGAGATTTATATTTGTTGCTACCGTTATAGTCCTACCTCTTCTCTGCTTAGGTGAGCAGGTTAAAGCGGAAAATCCCGAGCATATCCAACAGTTACGCCAAACCAATAAATGTCCGAACTGCGACCTCAGTGGTGCTGATTTAACCGGTACTCGCTTGGCTGAAGCTGATTTGAGCGGTGCTAACTTAAGTGGTGCTAGATTGGGTGGCCCCGGTGTGATTGCGGCTGACTTAAGATATGCGAATTTTAAAGGTGCTGATTTAAGTGGTGCTGACCTCAGAGGCGTAATTTTGGAAGGAGCCAACTTAAGCGATGCCAAGCTAGAAAAAGCTATGTTGGTTGGTGCTTACTTGCGATTCTCTAATTTGGAAGGGGCTAATTTAGGGGGTGCAAACCTGTCTGATGCTGATTTGAGAAATGCCAAATTAAGCAGAACCCTTCTGAATAATGCTGTCTTAACGGGTGTCATTGGATATGAAGGTGCGACTCGTCCCAAAAGTAGCCCACAATCAGCCGATTCTTCTACTTCTAATCCAGGAACGTCCAACAGTTCAGAAGGAAGAGAAGGTTTTAGGTATGGTGCTGTAGGAGGGCCAGAGAGCCGACCTCCTGCCTCACCTCGCACAGGAGGAGGAAGTAGGTAGAGGCTTTTCTCATGTATCCTTACTTGTCTTACCTGAGTATTGCAACTGTAGCTTCAATTCTGGCTGCAAATTCTTCTTTGCAGTTAAGAAGAGTTTCTCCAAAATCGCTGTCAGTTCTCTCACAAGTGCAGACTACACTAGCTGAAACAAGTGAGGCCGTTCGATTGAGCGAACAAGGTCGTCAGCAACTTGCAACAGGTCAATTGCAAGGGGCTTTGAAAACATTTCAACAGGTTGTAGAAATTCATCGAAAGATTGGAACTCGTGCCGATGAAGCAGAAACACTTAACCATCTAGGAGAGGTTTACAACGATCTCAGTCAATACGATCTCGCGGTAGAAAGTTTACAACAAGCTTTATCAATTTACACTCAAATCGGTAACCGTCGAGGTGAAGGAGAAACACTCAGTATTCTGGGAGAGGTTTACAACAATTTGGGTCAAACAGCTAAAGCCTTGGCAACTCTCAAGCAAGCTTTGGTAATTCATCGGGAAGTGAGAGAAAGCGCTGGGGAAGGCAAAACTTTATATAGGCTGGGAATCGTTTATATTAGTTTGAGTCAAAACGCAGAGGCGTTAGAAAGCTTACAACAGGCGTTATCGATTCAGAGAAAAGTCAAGGATCGCCTTAGCGAGGGACGCACGCTGCAAACTCTGGGATTAGTATATCGTCGTCAAGGTCAGTACGATCGTGCGCTGGAATTCTATCAACAAGCATTAGGAATTAATCAAAGCATTGGCGATCGGCTTGGTAAGGGCAGAAGTCTTAATGGTATGGGTGCAGTTTACTATAGTTTAGGCCAGTATCCTAAAGCTGTAGACTTCTACCAACAAGCGTTAGAAATTCGTCAATCCATGGGCGATCGTATTGGTGAATTGGGTAGCCTTAATAGCATTGGGATTGTTCGCGCTAGCTTGGGTGAATATGATGAGGCACTAAAATTTTACGAGCAAGCGCTCAAGATTGCCAAGGCGATTGTTAGTCCTTCCAGCGAAGTCA
>DATNQL010000491.1:0-3101 GCA_036704025.1 Stenomitos sp. | reverse complement strand
TCCCTTATTGCATCAAGGATATCTTCTGGTAGGTTTAGCAGTGGCAGACGGTTGTTAGCGAATGATTCCCAAGTCATCAAGCCTAAGCTGTCAAATACTTCTTCAACAATTTTGAGTTCGGAATTTTCGACGCTTGAACCTTGCTGTTCTTCGGTTTCACCTTTCCCAATAACGTTATTGGAAGAATCTAATGTCTCAGATTCATCTTTCCCAATAACGTTATTGGAAGAATCTAATGTCTCGGATTCATCTAGGACAAGCTCATCCGTTCCTGCCGCAGTAGAGGCTGATTCCTGATTCCCAATAACGTTATTGGGAGAATTGGCCGCTTCTTTGCGTTCCTGTTGCAAACGGCGCAGTAATGGGCCTATCTTATCTACACTCAGGCTTAGTTTAAAAGCCAACAGTTGCAGAATAGCTTCAGTTTCTTCAACTGGGTTAAGGTCTTCTCGCAGGAGGTTTTCAACGAGTGCCAGTTGAAAAGCAGCATTATCGTCTAATTCTCTGATGACAACAGGAACTTCTGTTAACGCCAATTCAGTTGCAGCACGATAGCGACGCTCCCCTGCTACTAATTCGTGTTTTCCATCAGCAACGGGGCGGACTAACAGAGGTTGCAGGATGCCATGCTGTTTTATGGATTCGGTTAACTGCTTTAATGCTTCCGGGTCGAAGTAGCGGCGTGGTTGTGTCGGTGGCAGAATAATCTGCTCTAAGGGCATGGACTGGGGAGAGGCAGCATTGTTGATAGCTGTAGTGTCCCAAGGTACTTCAATTTTACTTTTCAGGGGTTGGGTGTTTTTGGTGCGTCTCATTTTAAGGTTGATAAACTAAGGGCTATCTTTTTGAGGATTTGGACAGATGGGTGCTTGGGGTCGTAAACTGCCAGGGGCATTCGTTCTTCTGAGGCATCAACAAAAGCAGTAGAGCGTGGAATAGGGGGGAATACTGTTCCAGCGTTCGCTAGTTGTTCGGTGATGGCTGCTAGGGTACGGGTGTCTTGGGAGTTACGGGCATCGTATTTTGTTGGTACAAACCCAGCTAGAAGTAGTTTACGGTTGGGTTTGTTGCGGACGGTAGCGACGGTTTTTAAGAGTTCGCCTGTACCCTCAAAGGCTTTGAAATGAGTTTCTAGGGGGACGAGAACATGAGTGGCAGCTACAAGGGAGATGTAAGAGAGTAAACCTAAGCTGGGAGGGCAATCTATGAGGATGAAATCGTAATTCTCTTGGATTGGCTCGATGGCTTCTCGTAAGCGGAAATCGCGCATGGCGGCGTTAACCAATTGCATTTCTGCCGTAGCAAGAGAGATGTTAGCCGGGGCTAAATCCATGCCATGAATGCCCTCATGGATTGGTAGGGGTAATTCATCGACAATGGCATTATTAACAGTTTGGTCTAAATCTCTGGGAACCAAGCCCATAAAGATAGTTAAGCTGGCTTGGGGGTCTATATCGATGAGCAGGACACGATGACCCAATTGTGCTAAGTGGTAGCCCAGGTTTTGGGTAAGGGTGGTTTTGGCAACACCTCCCGCCTGATTAAAAACTGCGATGATTCGGCTCATAAGTGAGTTGGTTTACTGCACCGTTACAATTAAAGATAACGGGGATGTGTGGTAGAGAAGTGTTTATTTTTGTTTTGGATAAATCTCACCATCAATATACAATTCATCCACAGTTTTATCTCTAATTACAGCGATTGCGCTCTTTTTGCGCTCGCTTGTGCCTATAAGGCATGATCATCAAGACTGAACCGAATATTGCTGACTATATCTAAGATTTTTTTATGCCCGTTTATTACCACTGCTTCAGGCGGCAACACTGGAGCAAGCGGCACGTTAGGGTCATCATCTCCGGTTTAGGAGCCATTCGATTTTAAATTTCGCTGTCTTCGGGCTTCTCGCTTCTGCTGGGCTTTTTTTTGCCTCTCATGATCTGCTTCGGTTTTTTCTTTAGTAACAGTCTCTTGTGCTGGTAGAGGTGAACCAGTTGGAGCTATGGATTTAGGTGGCTGAGTCTTCTTACTTGATAAGCCAAATCTTTCCTGTACATCATCCCAATCGCCTACCACCTCATCATCAACGCACTCAGCTTTAAAGGCTTGCTCAATCAGAGGTAAAGAATCTATTGCATTGAGGTCAGTCAGCGCCCAAATGATATGAGCATTTAATTCTGGACTATTTTCTTCAAAAGATTCTAGTTGGAAAGACAGAGCAGCAACACATTGTGCATGATGCTCTGGATATACTGCGGCAATTCTTTTAATGGTATCAATAGCTTGAACTCGCCAACTTGACTCATGAGAGTCATCGGCAAGATAAGCAGCCAATGCTGGAATTGCTTTTAAACCAATCAGGCTTAAAGCATCTGTTAAGTCTTCAGTCAAAACGAATAATACTTCATTATCAAAAGCATCATCCAGTTTAGGGAATAAGCTAATCAATGGTTCAATTGCTGATTCTGCCCGGAGTTGTCCTAATGCCCGAACTGCATGGAGAGGCGCGTATTCTAATAAACTGTATTCATCAAAAAAATCATTTTCCTCATCCGGCATATTGTACAAATCCTCATCCGTTGCCATGCGGATCAACTCAGGAATATCAGCAGCAGTAATACCTAGTTGCTGATAGTCAGGCCATTCAGCCGGGGATAATTTTTCAGTTCCCGGCTCATAGTCAAGTAATTGATTAACAGGAGATGAATAAATATTTCTTGGCATAAAATTTCACTCGTCAATTTTTTAAGAAGACTGGACAAGCAAATTGAATTGCACTTTACTCTTAACAGTAGTTTGACTCCAATTACAACCACATCAGGGGGAATACTGCGCTGCTGTAACGAGCGTTTTTTGTTGCAAGCCATCTCTGTTAAACTGCGACGTACTACCTTAAGCTCTTTAGGGAGTGTATGCCGACGACTGTTTTAGGGGAATCACAATAAGACTTATTCCGGCATAGCTCCTTAACCCTCTTCTGTCAGTTTCCGGAATAAGCAAGTAGTTCAGGAGCTACATCATCCAGAAGCATAATAGGGTTTAAATTGATTCATTGCTGCAATTAAATGATTGAATCCCAATAACAAATGTGAATTAGGGAAAAT
>DATNQL010000490.1:0-6303 GCA_036704025.1 Stenomitos sp. | reverse complement strand
TTTCCCTCATGGCTGTTCCGGAATCTGTTTATAACTTGACCAAAATTTCTACTCGGCTAACAAATTAAGCGAACCGACAGTCTCTACTTCCGACCAATCCTGACGACAGATCGCATAGGGAATAGGAGGTATTCCCGGTTTCCAATTCACTCGCACTAAATCAACTGAGAGGAAACAAATTTCTAGCTCGGCTTGCTCAAAATAGAAGTTAGCACCTCTGGGAGTTGGCTCAGCTTGGATTAATTTTCCGGGGTGTTCAAAGGTTTCTCCTGTTGGAGGCTGGGAAAACTCACGTTCAGCGGCGTCACGTCTGCGAGAGTAGAGAAAGGCTTTGGGAGCGTAACTCACATAGAGGAATGACCCAAAAAAGTATTTTAATCTCAGTGATAGCCTTTTGGAAAGATTCATAATGCCTTCGTCAGGATTGGGGCAATGTCCTTGACCGACTCAATGCTTCAATGATTTGCTAATTCCTGAGAAAGCGCTATCAATCTTGGGTAAGATTTCTGGATTTGAAGTGAAGAATAACTGGATTAATCAAAATTTGTTGTCCTGTCTACCAATTCCCCAAGGATATGGCATGACCAACGACTCGATCACCCATGATTGTATTTTTAATTACCAAATGATTGATTTTGAGAATCACTCCTTTGATAGAAGTTATACCAGACCATCGCTGATCTTTTTTAGTAAAAATATGTTGTTACTGAGCGCTTAAGCGCTCACACTGAGAGGACTATAGTCCTCACGATAAATTTCCGCCTAGTATAGCTTTTTGAGCGGATATGATATTAAAATATCTGGCTCATCAGACTCATCCCCATCTGCGGAAATCCAATGTCCACCGAGTCTGTTTTGGAGGAGTAGGTAGGGGAGGATTCCCTTGCAGAACAGTCCAAGTTGTAGGGTCTACCGAGCCAGTGGGTTTTAACTTATGTCTCTCCTGAAACGCCATGACAGCACGCTGGGTAGAAACCCCAAAGTTTCCATTCCAAGGCACGTTATATCCCTGGATTTGCAACAATCCTTGTAAGTAACGAACATCGACTCCTGTACGACCAAGGCTGAGTTGGCGAGTTCCTGGCTTGACAGTTGTTTTTAAGGTCGCCCAAGTTTTTGCACCCACAACCCCATCAACTCTCAACCCCTGTTCTCGTTGATAGGTCGCAACAGCCTTTTCTGTTAAACTGCCAAACTCCCCATCGACTCGGAGGTTAAAGCCATGAGCGCGTAACAGCTCTTGCAATTCAATCACAGCAGGCCCCGAATCCCAGGGATAAACCGTTGGACTGATCAGGGTAGCATTGCCAACGGTATTAACCAGTTTTGAATTGGTATGCATGAATGCATCCTCCCTTACATTGTGGGTTAGTCCCAGACGCATCTGGGTTTCCGTCATCAGTACGGCAATCAATTCAGATGTCAGTTACAGCACGATGTTACAAACTTTCTAGGGTCTCCTGATCGAGCCTAGCTCTAGAGACACTAGTGAGTTGTTTAGCATCAATATCGCCATTTTCGTAATCGCGGGTAAAGCCTCTAGATCGAGGTTTTACATGACCTATATATGGTGATTTTCACAGCAAACAACTCTCTAGGGAGCAGATGCTATGTTTGCGATTGTTCTCTAGAAGATAGAACCAGTTCAGCGGCAGAGCCATTCTATGCCAATGCGCGCGTGGACTCGGCTAATTGTTTTGATTTACCTTTAAGAACTCTACAACTTAGTGACCTATTGCACAAGGTTGGATGAGTTCCCAAATCTCATCTCTCTTACTATCGAGTGTATCTACAATGGATGGATTCCTCACAGTGAAGTCGAGCCATCTAATTCACCGTGAGACGTAGGCTGTGCGATGTCGAAGCCGTAACGCATTCAAAAGGAAGATTTTAAGGCATGACGCTGGCGAAAAGAGCCTCTTACAGAATATTAGGTTGTCTGACTTAGGAGTCGGCTACCGATAAACATTGAGACTCATCATCGCCACGTATCCAGTACTTTCCAAGTTCCATACGGTTTTGCCCTAGCTGCACGACCCAATACAGTACCGTACAAGTCAGCATCACTGGAGAGAGCCACTGTAACCCATTGAGGTGCAGTCCTAGTCGGGAGAGTAACAGCAGTAACACATCGTCTAAGAAACCAAACACGAAGGGGAACAAGTGGCTCAAGAAACTAGGAAAACCTTTTTGTAAATTAATGTCCATTTGGTAATAGGGTTGAATGCAAAAACTTGTTTGATATTCCCTTTGAATAAAAAAATCTTGAACAGAATAAATTTTATTGAAGTTATTCTAGATTGGAATTCTTGGGAAAACAGGCCAACTAAGTACCACAGAATTTAAAAAATAAACTGGATTAATCAGACTAACTCCTGACCAGCCTTTCAAGCGAATTAGTTATAAAAAACCCTTTTCTCTGATTTCAGGTTACCCATTCAATCCTTTGACATGAACAATCTTGAGGTAGAACCGTCGCTATCCATTAGTTATAAATTTGCGAACCCTCAATACCTATCCTCTAAAAACCCAATTACTGCTAATAATGAATAGGAATCGCCTTTAGGCGTGGGATTGTCAAAAGAGGAATCAGCATGAGCCAATCGCAAATAGCCCCCTATGGTTCTTGGAAATCACCCATTACTGCTGACTTAATTGTCACTGGTACGATTGGGCTAGGTGGCATAGCCCTGGATGGAGATGATGTCTACTGGACTGAGGGGCGACCAGCCGAAGCGGGACGGAATGTGATTGTGTACCGGACACCTGATGGGAAAACGGCGGACATGACACCCTCTCCCTTTAATGTTCGTACCCGCGTACATGAGTATGGTGGTGGTTCTTTCACGGTTCAAGATGGCATCATTTACTTCTCCAACTTTGCCGACCAACGCCTCTACAAAAAGGCAGGCACAGGGGCATCACCTCTACAGGAACCCCAACCTCTTTCTAAGGAATCCGGGGGGAATCTGCGCTATGCGGATGCGGTGATTGACACCGAACGGGGGCGGATTATTTGTGTGTGCGAAGAC
This sequence comes from Stenomitos sp., assembly GCA_036704025.1. Classification (GTDB taxonomy): domain Bacteria; phylum Cyanobacteriota; class Cyanobacteriia; order Cyanobacteriales; family Coleofasciculaceae; genus Allocoleopsis. The sequence goes on along the minus strand of DATNQL010000490.1, from coordinate 3,271 downwards.
CACACCGCAGGAGGTCATGAACCCGTCAACACTTTGGTCAGTATTAACTTGGAGAATGGTAAAGATATCCAAGTGCTAGCGTCTGGCAGTGATTTTTACGCCTCACCCCGTCTTAGTTGCGATCGCACTCAATTAGCATGGCTGAGTTGGAATCATCCGAATATGCCTTGGGATGGGACTCAACTTTGGGTTGCTCCGATTCAAGCCGATGGTTTATTGGGTGAACCTCAGTTAGTCGCTGGCGGCGTTGAGGAGTCCGTCTTTCAGCCAGAGTGGTCGCCGGATGGTGTATTGTACTTCGTTTCTGATCGCACGGGTTGGTGGAATCTTTACCGTTGGCACCCCCCCCTTGCTCAGGGGAGTCTAGGAGAGATTGAACCATTGTGTGAAATGGAAGCTGAGTTTGGGCTTCCCCAGTGGGTTTTCGGGATGTCTACCTATGCCGTTGAGTCCACAAATCGCATTATTTGTACTTACACCCAAGAAGGCATTTGGTACTTGGCGAGTCTGGATACCCAGACGAAGCAACTCGAAGTGATTGAGACGCCTTACACGGATATTTCATCCGTTCATGCAGCAAACGGTCGTGCTGTATTCATGGCGGGTTCAGCCACAGAACCGACAGCGGTGGTTCAGATGGATTTGGCAACGCGACAACTAGAAGTGCTGCGGCGATCAAGTGAGTTAGAGATAGATACAGGATATCTTTCCGTACCCCAAGCGATCACATTCCCAACTGAAAATAATCTCACCGCCTATGCCTTCTTCTACCCACCGCAAAACAAGGACTACACGGCACCTGCTGGGGAAAAGCCACCCCTGATTGTCAAAAGTCACGGGGGACCAACCGCCTCGACCTCCAGTGCCTTTAACTTGAAAATTCAATACTGGACGAGTCGCGGCTTTGCCTTTGTCGATGTCAACTATGGGGGTAGCACGGGTTACGGACGAGACTATCGTCAACGGCTCAAAGATAATTGGGGGATTGTAGATGTAGACGATTGCGCCAATGCTGCCAAGTATCTTGCCGAACAAGGATTCGTGGATGGTGAGCGATTGGCGATCGCAGGAGGCAGTGCCGGAGGCTACACAACCTTAGCCGCCCTTACGTTCCGGGATATCTTTAAGGCCGGTGCCAGTTACTACGGCGTCAGTGATTTGGAGGTATTGGCGAGGGATACCCATAAATTTGAGGCACGCTACCTGGATGGGTTAATTGGGCCTTACCCGGAACGCAAAGATTTGTATGAAAAGCGATCGCCGATTCACTTCACCGAGCAACTTTCTTGTCCTGTTATTTTCTTCCAAGGATTAGAAGATAAAGTGGTACCGCCTAACCAGGCAGAGATGATGGTTGAAGCCTTAAAAGCGAAAGGATTGCCTGTAGCTTATGTCGCCTATGAGGGAGAACAACACGGATTCCGTCGTGCCGAGAATATCAAACGCACCTTGGATGGTGAATTTTACTTCTACTCCCGTGTCTTCGGATTTGAACCCGCTGAGGCGATTGAACCCGTTGCGATCGAGAATCTAGGAAATAGAGCCTAGAAAACGTGACATACTCCCGACTCTGATGCTTACACATACAGAGGGGGCTTCTCATCGACTCCAGCTATTGCTGTCGCGCTAAGAGCGCGCCCGCTTCGCTAACGGACGTTAGATGAGCTTTAAGAGCGGAATACCCTACCGCAACGCCACCTGACTTGAAAATAAATCACGGCAGATTGACAGAAAAAATGACTGTACAGCGAGGCTTACGCTGAACTAGAAATAGACAATCAATTGCATCCATCAATTAAGCGTTCGTCGGCAGCATTTCCAGAGAAACTTGATATCCGAGTTTCTCTAGACGTTTAACTAAACGTTTTTTAGTTGCCTCCGGACGTTGTTTATCGAAATAGTCACCTCCTAAATCCTTGTAAGGTTCATGACGTAAAATCAAATGGTAAGCAATTACCAAAATCGAATGCGCCACTGCGATAATCGCACGCTTCTTACCACGTCGTGCAGCAAGACGACGATACTGAGCTGCCAGATAACCCTTAGTTCTTGTGGCTGCATGAGCGGCTTGTACTAATCCCACCCGTAAACTCCGATTGCCCTGACGTATCTTGCTCGAAAGCCGTTTGCCTGCACTCTCACAATTACCTGGAGCAATACCAGCCCAAGCGGCTAAATGGCTGGCAGTGGGAAATCGGCTCATATCCGTACCAATTTCGGCAACGATTAATTCTGCCGTTTGGCGTGCGACACCGGGAATCGTATCGAGCAATTGCACGGCTTGCTCAAAAGGGGAGCAGTACTCTTGGATTTGTTGATTAAATCGTTCAATCGTCTCTTCGATACTATCGATTTGACCGAGTAACTCTGCCAAAATGAAACGTTGATGTGGTCGCACTTTTCCTTCCAGAGCTTGCACCAACAAGTCCCGTTTGTCTTTCAACCGTCTGTTGGCTAGGTCTGCCATCAACTGGGGGTTATTCTCCCCTGCCACAATGGCATCGAGAATCGCCCTTGCCGATACTCCCATCACATCCGAGACCACCGAAGCGAGCTTAATATTGGCTCCTTCTAAGACTTTTTGTACTCGATTGACTAATGTCGCTCGTTCCCGGATAAAATTACTGCGATGACGAATTAAGTCACGCAAATCCCGTTGCTCGATGGGTGGAATAAAGCTTGCGCGTAATAGCCCATGCATTAGTAATTCCCCAATCCACTGGGCATCTTTGGTGTCTGTTTTACGTCCAGGCACATTTTTAATGTGTTGCGCGTTGACCAGCAGCACTTCAAAATTTGCTTCCAAGATGTTAAACACTGGACGCCAGTACTCTCCCGTACTCTCCATCGCGACGTGCGTACACTCCCGGGCCATTAGCCAATCTGATAATTGAAGTAAATCGGCGGTCATTGTCCCAAAGGTTTGGATTTCCTTGTTCCAACCGCCTTTTGATTTGGGAGTAATTGCACAGGCAACTACAGTCTTTTTATGAACATCGAGACCTGCACAACGGGGGTGTACTACATCCATAACCACCTCGCAAGTACTATTAGTCACCACACAGTATTCCAGTGATACCCATAAGTCATAATCTGACTTTCGTGCTTTCCGATGCCGGAGCGACAGTTACTGGTTCACATCGGGTATCTCGGTCTGGCTACTTAACAGGCTTCAACGCACCAGGTGGCTACGACCTCTATGGAACACTGTCCTGCCTGAATTATCCCATTTTCATGCGTTCTGGTGTACGCAGTTCATGACGGCTACTTA
>DATNQL010000489.1:0-2607 GCA_036704025.1 Stenomitos sp. | reverse complement strand
CCCCCTATGTCAGAGCCATTTGGATGTGGAAGGAGATGGTTGGACGGTGTCACAACTTCTTTTCTCAGCCTGAGGTTGCAGAAACAGGTCGAGTATTATTGGTAAAATACGAAGATTTAGTGAGCGATAGCCTCAAAGTTGGCGAGTTAATTGCTAACCACTTTGGCACCCAAATGAATCGACAATTACAAAAGCAAATTAAAAAGGCTCACCCCCAGTCAATTGGCATCCATAAAAGACGTAATCCTCAAGAAATTGAAGAAGCTGAAAGAATTGCTCAAACCGAACTTAAGCTTTATGGCTATTTATAGCAACCTCTAAAAAAAAGGACGTTTGAAATTCAGGACGGGATAGAATTTTGAATGAAAGAAGGATGTTCTGATGTTGTAAGTGCATTACGGATTTGGGTGACTTGAGCCGTGTAAGTTGTATCATCTAAAACAGGCACAATCCCCTCTAAATTAATCACTTCCGTGAGGTCAATCCATGAGCGACACCCTCCATATTCGGGACAATAACGAGTCAATTGGGGTTGGGGGAGTCGGTACGTTCGTAACAAAAGGATAAACAGGGACTGACGGGGTTTCCAGCGGAGGCGATCGCTGACAAATTGCTCATTCCAGATGTGATAGGGTAACAGCGTAGCCACCGATTTTGCATCACTCACCAGCAAAATATCAGTAATCTCTGCCCAACTACTAATCCGAACGGTTTCCGGATGCCAACCTGACGTTACAGGTGTGACTTGAGTAACGTACTCTGGTTTCAGCAAGTGAGGCTGTTGATGCTCATAGGTGGGGTAGAGCAAAATCCGATTGTGAGTGACACTAAAGCGGTTCCCCTCTTCCTTAATGCCGCCTTTGCGTAGCAGCATGATCATTTTGCCTTGTTCTAAGGCATCAACTGCAACCGCCCATTCTTTCAGCGCATGTGTGGTGGTAGATTCCATCGCTATCGGGTCAAATTATTAATCTAAATTTTAGCCTGGATTCCCCTTGTATTTCTGCCCTCACTCATCAGTATCCTGCCAACCCATTTCCAGGTGGATTTGACCGAGATTTTCGCCCATAAATTGAGTTTATTAAGCCAATTATTGCAAAATGTATTACTTTTTTAAGACTCCCTAAAACTATCCGGATCTTAGAAATAACGCTGGAAATCTTCAATAAATTGAATAACTTAGCTAGAACTAAAAATTCAGCAACCTAATCTCTACACAATATATCCAGGAGATACTTATGGCTTTAGATCCTCATGAATTTATGAAGAAGATGCAAAGTAGAATTAACTTTATTGATGAAGATAAAAAGCTGCTTCAATCCGAAGCCGATTGGGGTAGAGACATTGCGCCTAAAATGGCAGAATATTTCTATGCTTACTTAAGCAACGATCCGGAAATGAATAGTATTTTACATGCTAAAGAAGGGCGTCTCCATCGTCTTCATGAAACTTTTATTCAATGGTTTCACGAAATGTTTACAGGAATGGATAATTGGGGGGATGCCTATGCGGCTCGTCGTTGGCGTATTGGGTTAGTTCATGTCCAAGTGGGTATCCTTCCCCAACACGTTGTCCCAGCCATGGCTAATGTGGTTCATGAAGTCGGCCTATGCTTAAAAAGAGATGGCAAGAATGAAGTACTGCGAGATGCTTTGGGTCGGATTTGTATGATCGACTTAGCCTTTATTGAGCAAGCTTATGTCGAAGTAACGGCGGCGGCTGTTTTACAAGAAACAGGTTGGACAGAGAATTTATTTCGGCGTCTGATCGCTTCAGGTGCAGGTTCTATCACTCATTAAGTAGGTAGGCATTAATCTTTGTCGTTGAGGTAAGGCAGAGGAATGAATTTTCATGCGTTCTGGTGTACACAGTTCATGAGGGCTACTTAATCATTCAATTTCGATGTTAAAGTGCACAAAAAACCTGAATAGCCTGCCAAATTGGCGGCATGACATCCCTTAATCCGTGGTCGCTATCCAGTTCCATCAGTTGTACCCAAGGACGCACATTTGCATAGGCTTGACTTGCCGTTAGGGGTATCACCTCATCCTGCCGCCCATGCAAAATCAGGGTGGGTACAGGTCGCGAAAGTTGCGTTTCTGGGTACTGGCTGGCGTCTGCAACAAACTGGTAATGCAGGGGAAGCGATCGCTGTTCTCCGTAGTGATAAATCGGCAAATATCCCGATGCCTGCCACTGACGAAGCTGTTCTGCTTGCAGTTGCGGCAACCAATGATCGAGAAATCCAAAGGCTGGCGCAAGTAACACCAGTCGCTGAACTTGGGAGTGCTTTTCGGCTAACCAAGCGGATGTTAGACCCCCCAAACTCGACCCGATTAACGTGACGGGTGTCCCATCACAGGGCAATAGAGACTCGACTTGAGTGATCTGACGGGTGATCGTCAAGTGGGAAAAGTCACCCTGGTTGAGGTCAGGCACTTCCAGGGAAATATGATAGGCAGCGAAGGCGTCGCGCAGATACAAGGCTTTCGCCGACTCCGGCGTTGAAGCAAAACCATGAAGGTAGACGAACTTCAAAATTAATACCCTCTAGGCTGAACCATCCGATTGTCGGCCAATTTTGCCTGTTGTTCCATCAGTTGAGCA
>DATNQL010000488.1:0-6536 GCA_036704025.1 Stenomitos sp. | reverse complement strand
AAACCACTGTCTCATAGCTAAAGTCGTCTAAAGACGACTGGATAAGAATTTTAGTCCACTTCAGTGGACTTGAGCTATTAGCTCGGAGTTTAAACTCCGGGCGGGTTATGGGGCTTATAAAGAATGGTGCAAGAGCTCAGTTAAAACGGGTTAAAACTTCATAAAACGATCGCACCAACAGATAAGATGGGCATACCCACCCTACCTGTAGAGCATCGGCGTCAGTTTTAGGACGTTTATCCCCTGGACACTTCCCCCACTAAATAACTTTCAGCCAACTGTGCAGGACTCATCAATTCATACCGTTCAAACGGCTGATGAATCCAAGGATTATCTGCTAAATAATCCACGTAATAATCGGGCGTAATTACAGAGCAATCTTTATACCAGAGGACAGCCGTGCGAATCTCCTCAATTTCACTACCATGATGCTCTTCCAGCCAAGTCATCGACTCCCGCAGGCTGATACCCGAATCCACTAAATCATCAACCAGTAACACGCGACTCCCCAATTTTTCAGCCGTCATTGCCAAATGACGCGAAAAGTGTATCGTACCTCGAACCCGATTCTCTGCCCCCCCATAGGAAGACGCCGAGAGAATCGCTAGGGGTTGGTCGTAAATTCGACATAAAATGTCCCCAACTCGTAACCCACCCTTGGCGATGCAGACAATTTGGTCAAAATCCCAGTTCGATTCATAGATTTTGGCACCCAGCAGTTCGATTTTTTGATGGTACTCAGACCAAGATATGTAAAGGTCAGGCATAACGAGCGTCTAAAAAGGCGTCAATAAGCAGTAAACCAAATCGTACAACGAGTCACTTCATCCTCTGGTTTAGAATTGGACGACTGCCAAAGGTTATAGTCGCGTTGTGTGATTTTCAGTCCCAGTTGCTAGTTCATCTGCTGCTATGAGTAACACTTCCTCTTCTGGCTCTTCCGTTCCTCCTGATACATTGGGTTCCCAAAAGCTGAGTTTTATGACCAAACTCGCTTATGGTGCTGGCGATTTGGGGCCAGCCATTACGGCTAACTTGGGTGTATTTTTTGCGCTGTTTTTCTTCACCAATGTGGCAGGACTCAATGCTGGGTTGGCAGGCAGCATTCTCATGATTGGTAAGATTTGGGATGCAATTAACGATCCGATGGTAGGGGTGTTGAGCGATCGCACCAAAAGCCGTTGGGGACGCCGACTCCCCTGGATACTCTATGGGGCAATTCCCTTTGGGATTTTCTTCTTTTTACAATGGATTGTTCCCAACTTCAGCGCGGACAGAAATGCCAATAACTGGGCGCTGTTCTGGTACTACGTCATCATTGCCATTTTATTCAACATCTTCTACACGGTCGTCAACCTACCTTATACCGCCCTAACCCCAGAACTAACCCAGGACTACAACGAACGCACCAGCCTCAATAGCTTTCGCTTTGCCTTTTCGATTGGTGGCAGCATTTTATCCTTGATTTTGGCTCAGCTGATCTTCGCTCTGTTAAAAATTCCAGTCACTCAACAGTATTTGGTTTTAGCTGGACTTTGTACAATTCTCTCCGTCTTACCTTTATTCTGGTGTGTTTTTGGTGTGCGCGATCGCATCCTGGCTTATGAAGCCGAACATAGTAGTACAGAGCACTCTGAACAAATCCCCATCCCAGAACAGCTACGCATTGCCTTCAGTAACCGCCCCTTTCTATTTGTCGTCGGAATTTACCTGTTTTCCTGGCTAGGCGTCCAAGTTACCGCGTCCATTCTTCCTTATTTCGTGGTCAATTGGATGGGTTTACCAGAGGCGCAGTTTCCCCAAGTGGCGATTGCGGTTCAAGGCACTGCCCTCGTCATGTTATTCGTTTGGAAAGCCATTAGCGATCGCGTTGGCAAAAAGGCTGTCTACTTCATGGGTATGGCGTTGTGGATTATCGCGCAAGCCGGTTTATTTTTCCTGCAACCGAGTCAAATTGGCTTGATGTATATCCTCGCGATCCTGGCAGGATTTGGCGTTTCCACCGCTTATCTCATCCCTTGGTCAATGATGCCAGATGTGATTGAACTCGATGAACTTGAAACCGGTCAGCGTCGAGAAGGTGTCTTCTATGGTTTCATGGTGTTGCTGCAAAAATTTGGCTTAGCACTGGGTCTATTCTTAGTGGGACAAGCGTTGGAAGTGGCAGGTTTTATCGAGCAACTTCCGGGACAACCCACACCCACTCAACCAGAGTCTGCCTTGTTCGCCATCCGCATCGCCATTGGTCCGCTGCCTACGCTTGCCCTCATTGGTGGTTTGATTCTGGCTTACTTCTATCCCATCACCCGCGAAGTTCATGCAGAAATTCTCTTAAAGCTGCAAGAGCGTAAGTCTGGCTTGGAACGCCAGGAGTGATATTGTTTTAGATTTGGCTCAGCGCCTTGTCCTTTGGGTTCTCCCGTTCAACAATCAATGATAACGGGAGTTCTCTTAATCAGTGAAGATAGATGACGAGAGCGGACGATTATGGTATTTTTAAGCCAATGTAATACATCTGCATACAGCTACTTTTACCTAACAAACAAATGCCATGTTTTTAGGTTTAATCGTACTGTTGCCTTTTTGACCGAAAACTTTACTAATCAGGACAAATCTAACCCTTTTTTCCAAATTTCGTCAAAAAAACGGCATGAAAGTTTTTGACGAATTTTTACCTACCACAGTCGTAACATCCACTTTATGAGAATCGCTCAAATTGCTCCGCTTTGGGAACGTGTTCCTCCTTTTCGCTATGGTGGCACGGAGTTGATTGTTAGTTTATTAACCGATGAATTAGTGCGGCGCGGTCATGAAGTAACATTATTTGCCTCTGGCGACTCCATTACCAAAGCTGACTTAGAGTTCGTACACGAGCAAGCTCTAAGATTAGATCAAAAGGTGAAAGAACCAGGTCTTTACGAGCAAATGATGCTTGCTAAAGTTTATCATCAGGCTCATCATTTCGATATTATCCACTCTCATGTTGGCTGTGTGGTTCTGCCCTATTGCAGTTTCGTTAAGACGCCAACGGTTCACACCATGCATGGTGTTTTTACGGCGGATAATGAAAAAATGTTCCGACAATTTGCATGGCAACCTTACATCAGTATTAGTGAGGCTCAACGAGAACCCAAGTTGGGTTTGAACTACATTCATACCGTTTACAACGGGATCGACACCAGCGTTTACCGCTTCCAAGAACAACCCTCTCAACCCCCCTATCTGGCTTTTGTCGGACGTCTCTCACCGGAAAAAGGACCCGCCGGTGCCATTGAAATTGCTCGTATATTGGGCTTACCGCTCAAAATGGCGGGTAAGATTGATGCGGTTGACCGACATTATTTCAACGAACAACTCAAACCCCTAATTGATGGGGAGCAAATCCAATATCTCGGTGAAGTATCCCACGAAGAGAAAATAGAACTGCTCTCCGGTGCGACGGTTACCCTGTTCCCCATTACCTGGCGAGAACCCTTTGGCTTGGTAATGATTGAATCCATGGCGACAGGCACGCCCGTAGTAGGGATGGCGTTGGGTTCTGTGCCCGAAGTGATTGCCAATGGGAAAACGGGGTTTGTTTGCGGTAGCTTGGAAAAGATGATTGAAGCCGTTCCAGAGGCCATGAAATTAGACCGCAAAACTTGTCGAGACTATGTGGTGAGCCGTTTTAGCGTTGAGGCAATGGTTGATGAGTATGAACGAGCTTACCAGATGGTGCTCAGTGGCAGAGGACAAAACGAAGGCTGATCAGGTATCTTAGTCTCTCCACTTCAACGGTTTATCCTTCATTCCGGTAGGGGCATCACCGCTCGTGCCCCTACCGGATGAGAAGACAACTAATAGATAATTGTATACAAATATTTAGTCTCATCACAGAATCTTATCGTTGCCCATCAATCGTAACGGTTTCCAGTACATTCGTATATTGATACAGAGGAAATCTGGGCGTAAGCGTTACACCAAAAAGAGGACTCATTAAGATAGACCCATTGACGCCGGAGACATTAGTCAACTGGCGAATCTTTTTGTGTGCATCTACAACTCAACGGTTGAATCTCTCCCCCGTGGTAGGGATATTGATGTTGAGTCACTCTCTAAACTTTTCTTAATGAAGAAATGCCAACCTTGTCAACGGCGTTATTCTAAACATCCAAACCACTGACGTTTCGTTGAGCAAGGTATCAAATGGGTTGTCACACTATAGGGTTGACAACAAACTCATTGCGTCCATCTATCCCCTAAGACAACTGTAACGTTGACTGGAACTGAAGGTATGACTACGGATAAACTTGAGCTAGATGGTAAAGTTTTTGTTCCTGCGGAAGAGTGCCCCCTTCCGGATTGGCCGAGTGTGCTGAGTGAACGTCCCCAACCTACACTCACGGTTAAAGATAATGACCTGTTTTTAGTGACCGATACGCTAGGGAATATTGGTGGATTGTTAAGAGATGACATGAACGCCAGTATGGGACTGTTCTGTCACGATACGCGGTTTCTCAGCCGTTTAGAGTTACAGATTGAAGGACGCCCCCCCGTATTACTCAGCAGCACGGCTGAAAAAGGGTTTGCGCTCTCGGTTTTGTGCACCAATCCTCGCCTGGATGGCGAACGCTTAGAAGAAGCTGAGCAATTAGAGGCAGAAGCACACGTTGAGGAAGGCGAGATTTCCTACGCACCCCTACGGGCGGAGACCATTGGGATCGCGCGGGACATTGTCTTGAATGGAGCGCTGTTTGATGAAATTGAAGTTTCTAATTATACCACCAGTCGTATTCGTTTTGAACTGAGTCTCAGCTTTGATGCTGATTTCGTCGATTTATTTGAAGTCCGGGGCTATGGACGAGGACACCGGGGACAGCTCTTACACGAAGTACCGAAGGATGAAGCAGTCCAAAAAGAAACCCAAGAGTTAACCCTAGCCTATAAAGGACGGGATGGCTTAGTGATGCAATCGTCCATCGAATTTATGCATCGCCAACCCGACGTCTTGAAAGGTAAAACAGCCATTTGGCAACTGGATCTAGACTCTCACGAAACGCTGAAGCTGGGGTATCGGCTCAGGGTGTTGATTAATAGTCGTTCCAGTTCTATTGTCAGTGCACCGGCTACCCTAGGACAAGCCAAAGCCGCTGAATTAGCCGAACAAAAAGAGTGGCAGCAACATGTCACCCAGATTCGCTCGGACGAAAAGACGATTAATCAGGTGATTGAGCGAGCTGAGCAAGATGTTTATCTGCTCCGGCAGACGTTTGGCAAGGGAAAGGTACTTTCAGCGGGAGTGCCTTGGTTTTCCACGTTGTTTGGGCGCGACTCGATTATTGCCGCCTCGCAAACCTTAATGCTCGACCCCACCATTGCCCGCGAAACTCTGTCCATTTTGGCGAAGTATCAAGGCAAGGAAGATAATGAGTGGCGCGATGAGCAACCGGGTAAGATTTTGCATGAAATCCGTATGGGTGAAATGGCTCGGTGTGAAGAAATTCCCCATACGCCTTATTACGGTACTGTTGATGCCACACCGTTGTGGTTAATGCTCTACTGCGAATACTATGCTTGGACACATGACACCGAAACAATCGATCGCCTGTGGCCTAATGCTTTAGCGGCAATGGATTGGATTGACCGTCAGATGGCTGAAACTGGATATATCAGTTACTATCGCTTATCCAAGCGAGGTCTAGCGAATCAGGGATGGAAAGATTCCGGCAACTGTATTGTCAATCGCAAGGGGCAGATGGCTAAAGGTGCGATCGCACTTTGTGAGGTGCAGGCTTATGCCTATTCGGCTAAAATCCGTTTGGCAGAAATTGCTCGACTGAAGAAGCGGCTCGATTTGGCAGATCAGTGGCAAGATGAGGCCAAAGACCTGAAGCGCCGATTTAACCAGGATTTCTGGATAGCTGAAGAAGACTTCTGCGCCTTGGCTCTGGATGGAGAAGGCCAGTCGGTGGATAGTATCACGTCTAATCCTGGTCACTGTCTGAGCTTGGGCATTTTGGCACCCGAGAAAGCCTATAGTGTGGCAGAACGGTTACGGGCACCGGATATGTATAGTGGTTGGGGGATTCGTACCCTGAGTAGTTTGTCCCCAGCTTATAACCCGATGGGGTATCATATCGGTTCAGTCTGGCCTCATGATAATTCTATGATTGCGGTGGGATTGCGAGCACTCGGACTGGTTGATCAAGCCCTGGAACTGTGTCAGTCGTTAATTGATATGACACTACACCAGCCCTACAACCGTCCCCCTGAACTGTTTTGCGGTTACGAACGCACCGATGGGAATGCCCCCGTAATGTATCCTGTCGCCTGTACTCCTCAAGCTTGGGCTACTGGCAGTATCTTCCAGTTGTTGCAAGTGATGATTAATCTGGTCCCCGATGCCCGCAATAACTGCCTGCGGATTCTCGACCCAGCCTTGCCAGAATCGATCAATAAGCTGTCACTGCAAAACTTGCGTGTGGGTTCAACTCTGCTGGATTTGGAGTTTGAGCGTTCTGGCAGCTCAACCGCTTGCCGCGTTGCCAAGAAGCGGG
>DATNQL010000487.1:0-3093 GCA_036704025.1 Stenomitos sp. | reverse complement strand
TTTTATTGAGCGCATAAACAATTAATCCGGTTTATAGGCGATCTTAATACGATCTGAGCGTGAAAGGGTAAATTCGCTAAGCGAGTGGTCACGAAATGGGTATGGCTTTCATTAAAAGGAGTGGCAACTGTGCGATCGCGTTTAGACCATTGCTTTTTGTCGCATCGGCTGGCAACTATGGATAATTACCAGCCGCTTCAGCCGTTTAGGACGCCAAATTCAATCCGCTAATGCTGTAGCAATCTCAGTACCTAGTCGAATTAATGTTTTTTCACGTACAAAGTCAGCCGCTGCTCTCGCCGATTCGGCAAGAATAGTATCTGTATTTGGGGTAAGTTTCAATGCTCCCCCTAAATAGCCTAGAGCTTTGCAGTAGTAATCAGAGAGGTTAGTGGCTGCCAACCGCTTCACAACCTGATAATCGCCTTTGTGAAAAGCTGAAAGAGCTTGGCGGTGTAAATCGGATTCAGGTTCTCCCAGTACTATCAAGATCGCGCTAACAGCCTTGTTTACACGCTCTAGGTTGAGTTCTGTATTAATTGCTGTGGTCATAGTTATTACTTCCAGTTTTCAAAGTTTTCAGCTTCTACTTGAGGAGCGTAAAGCTTGTCCCAGTTTCGAGCTAGGTGTTCTTTCACAATTCGAGATACAAAACCAATGGCATTATCCCGGTCATAAAGAATGCCAACCCTAAGTAATGCCAGGTTTTGAGAGCCTAGCGCAATGTAATTTATCCCTTTCCTGATGACATCTGGAGATAGCGCAACGTCCCGCAGAGGATTGGGCGGGATGTCTTTTATCTCCTGTTGGTAGTCGGGCAGAGCCTCAACCCCTTCTCTAACAACAGTTTCGCCCCACTTCCTAAAAGATATGCCTCTAGCCTCAGCATCCATCCGAGCCAAGTTTAAGTAATAATCCCTATTTCTGCTGAGCCACCCTCTTACATATTGCGTGATCAAGGTTTTTTCTGAATCCCCTGAGCAATTCTTAAAGTCCTCAATCCTTTTAGAGTCTTGAGGCGAGACATAGTAGTAGGTCAGGGTGAATCTTTCAGCCATTGAGTCAGACATTTCTGTACTTTCATCCATTGTCTCACTTCCCTTGAATGACAATTCTCTAATTTAGACGCTCGTTTCTATAAATTTGTGTTAACGTAATCATAGCAGGCAAGAGAAGTGAAGTGAGCAGTGCAGCACACTCCTCGCACAGTCTGACCAGGTAAAACCTCTAAAATGGTTATCCAGCTTCGGTTCTGGGGACTAAGCAAGTAAAGCTACACTCTTCAGTTCACATTAGCTTGCACAATCAGATTTTTTGCACAACAGGACGCATACGCAACCATGCCAACACCTTCTGCAATGAAGGTCAGGCGGTGCGGTCAATTCCTTGATATCCCCGTTCGCAAGGGTGAAGCGGCTCGATTCCTCGGAGTCCACCGCAACACTGTGACAAAATGGGACGGCTTTGCTCGAAAACACATTGACAATTACCAGGAACACTTCGAGCGATCGGGGTCAAAGGAACAAGCACCGTTAAACCCGTACCGATTCTGGGTACTGACCAGGCTCAAAGAGCTTTACCGGATTTATCGAGACGAAAGCTTAATCGAGAAATACGTCAAAGCTCATCCCTACGATTTCAGCTATCGCACATTCTTTGAACTACGCAAACAGGAGAAACAAGCGTCATGAATAAGACACAGGTAATGGATAAATTCGGATTCACCAATGCCGATGATTTCGACGCTCTGCTGTTGGACTTGGCTATTGACCCTGAAGCGGAAGAATTGACGGACGCAGAAGTCGAGACTGTAAAAAACCACGTAACTGTATTTGCCACATCTTTAACGGCATTACCGGAAGCACAGGAACCCGACAACGGGAACGGAAACGGGCATCAAACTTACATACCGCCTGTGGGTGCAATGAGCGTCATCACCAATCAGGGGTTGCAATTAGCCAAGGAGACTGGCTTACAGATTAGCCAAGGCGCATTAGAAACTCTCTCTCAACTAACTTTTGATAAAGGTCGTCTAGACGCGGCTTTCCTGGAAAACGCTTACTGGCTGGGACTTCTACGCCAACAAAATCAACTTCGTGCTGCCAACACCGAGAAATTCATCCAGCTTTTGCAGGCGCAACAAAACACCAATTTAGACATTGAAAAACTGGCTACTGATGCGGGTTTGGTGAGCAACGAGGAACTCGTAAAAAAACTCTCAACGGCGGCATCGGTAGGGACGGAACGAACCAACCTGAACGATGCAGTTGCGACAGCGACGGCTTGGTAGAGCTGATGGAGGCGCTGGAAATTGAAGAATCTCTGCGCCTCTATTACCAACAGGAACTTGAACGAATCACCAATCAACAACAATCACAGAAATCTTCGGAGAAAAATATGCCTCACGTTATTGCTATCGGGACGCTCGCAGCTACTGCACTTGGTCTAACTGCTGCCTTCCCCCCTGCTGGAATTGCTTTCGGATTCCTTGTGTTTGGGGCAGGACTGGTGGCGAGAGATTAATGCAGATAGTTTCTCACCTGTTTTTTTGGGCGCTGCTCATATTCCTAGTTGAATCCGGGATTCTAAATTTATTGAGGTGTTTCCAATGACCACCACCAAATTATTGACTGAACAAATCACATTTGCAGGGCTTCGGCAACAGGCAGAGCGACTGGAAATTCCAGACTTTGCCAAGATGAGAAAACAAGAGTTAATCAGGGCAATAATCAATGCACTTGCATAGCTGAATACAGCGGCATTTTGATAAGTCTTGAAAACCTCACACCTGGAAAGCAAAGACAATGGCTTGAAAGCCAGCCAGAGGCAAAAACCAAGGAAGAAATTCAAGAGCGAAAACGAGTACGGCGGCTTATCAAGTTAGCCAAGGATGAAGAAAGTGAGTAGGAGATTTGCAAATGGAAAGTCTAGCTTATCTTCATTTAGAGCTAGCCAACCAGCAACCCCCTGTTGGCGAACAAAACACCGATTCAAATAACATCGGTGCGAGCTGGGATAAATCAGGTTGGAATGAAATTTTCGATTCGATAGATGCCGAGGAAGAAGAGGAGGAAGAGGAAGTTGAATCCGCCT
>DATNQL010000486.1:0-3625 GCA_036704025.1 Stenomitos sp. | reverse complement strand
TGAAACGTTGCCGCGGCCAAGATACTTTGGGGGTCACCCCACGGGACAATAGCTCGATGCCAGGTCATTCATCACACCAAAGCCTCTTTCTGGATATTGAGAAAGAGGCTTTGGTTTGGCTCGTTTTACCCCGGCTTAAACAAAGTTTGAGCTTCTACAACTTATAAGTCACAACTATTCACACGCGAAAAAAGACAATCAACCTCAACAGCACCCTCTACCCCCACTAATTCAATGGCTCCATCACCCCATCCAATACTTAATCCTAAGGGAAGATGTCCAGGTACCATATTTGAATTAAAAACTAGATCAGAATACAATTTCCAGTTATCATTCACGCGCCAGCCGACGCGCTCTCCAAACTTTTCATAAGCTATTAAGTTATAGACTCCCGGCTTGCCACCTTCCTCAATCCACAGTTGCTTTTGTACACTGAAGCCAAAGCGCTTATGACTATAATGTAACCACAGCCGATCAATCGTTGTTAAATCTTTACAGGGGAACTTTTCAATATCCTCATTGTCCAGATAGCCCCGCTGCTTTTGCCCCATAACTTCTATCATCTTTTCACGGGTTTCTTTATCTGCTTCTTTCCAATTTTGTTGGGCGAGTAAATCTTGCAATCTCTTGTAATTAATACCTTTTTCTGATTCTAAGGGTATATCAAGCGTACTTGGAAAAGGACGAGAATCCGAAGTCCATTCCAAAGGATTAAAGTCTTTTAGCACCTCATGAACAGTTTGATAGCGGTCTTTTACTAACACTTGAAGCAGCTTATTTAAAATATTTTCTAGGTTAGGGCTAATTGTTGTAGCAGATGGCAGATTTTCTTGCCATAACCAGCAGCCAGCTAAAGAATTGTAGAGGTTAAAAGGGTGTATCCCTGTCAGCAAATGAATGCAAGTTGCTCCTAGCGCATATAAATCACTGGCAGGATAGGCTTCGCCAAACTGGAGTTGTTCCGCTGGCGCATATCCAACAGTGCCAATCATTGTTCCTTGTTTCATCAATGCTTTGACAGTTGCTTGTTTAGCTACTCCAAAATCAATCAATATCAGTTTGCCGTCACGACGACGGCGTATAATATTAGCAGGCTTGATATCCCTGTGAATCACTCCTTGCTGATGGATAAACTGGAGGACAGGGAGCAAATCGCTTAAAAGATTCCGAATTTCGCTCTCTTCATAAAGGATTCCTTTCGTTCTAACTCTATCTTCTAATTCATCGAATAAGGTCTGCCCATCAATAAACTCTTGCACTAAATACAAACGATTATTTTCTTCAAAATGGGCATAAAATTCGGGAATTTGCTCGTGTTTACCGAGTTCATATAGACGCACAGCCTCTTGATTAAACAATTCTGTTGCTTTCCGATCTTGATCGGGTGGCATCATAAATAGCTTAATCACACAAGGATGGTTGAGGCGGTCTTGATCGAGTGCAGCAAAAGTTCTACTATATCCACCTCGACCGAGAGGTTTGGTTGCCCGGTAGCGGTCTTTCAAGAGTAACTTTGTGCCACAAGTTAAACAAAACCTTGCATCATCAGGATTTTGGGGCTTGGGACAGTCGAGATTGAGGCAGTAGCTCATAGTGAAGGAAGATGCAAGCTTAGTATTTATTTTGCCCTCTTCTATTGTCTAACGTCGCCTTAATTCAAAAAATCATGCTCCGAAATCATTGAAGCGCCTTCCACCAAATTTTCGCTCTCTATACCTCAGAAAGCCTTGCCCTCAGACGCTATCAAGGCTTTCTGTCTGTTCACAAGGTGAACACTTTCTCATTTTGATCAATCCTTGGTTATTTGAGCGGTGTGTTAATAAGTATTTTTTACACAGCTAGCAAAAAACAAGGCTATGATATGAGCCATTAAAGTTATCTATCTAGATAAATACCCCCATCAACAAGCTAGTGCATCAGTTCTGTACTAGTCTGTTCCGTGCTTTTAGCTTAGCATTCCCAGCTATCGTACAGACACTCTATTAGAGCGTCAAGGTAGATTTGTAAAAGCCTGGTAAACCCTCCAATTGGAAACCCTATGGGGAAAGACCCACGGTAACGCTGCCACAAACCCTGGCATAATTACCCCTGTGGCAGCAGATACTGGCAACGTTCCTTAATGATTGAGCATCAAGGAGTCTCTTGCAAATCCGGGCGTTCTTCCGAGAGGATCGCGCCTTCTACCGGACAGACTTGGATGCAAATGCCGCAGTCAATACAGGTGGCAAAGTCAATCCAGTACCAGTCCGTACCCTTGACATTTTTCCCCGGCCCCTCGTGGATACAAGCAACGGGGCAAGCATCAACGCAATCGGCTACACCTTCACAAGTATTAGTAACAATCGTGTGTGGCACAGTGTTTTCTCTCTTATCAATCGGCTCAAACTAGCAAATTTAGTCTAGTGTCTCTAGCCTACCAAGATTAGGGCGATGGGTTGGCTAGACATTGAGCTAGTGTTGCCCCCTAACTTAGGGTCTCAATCATCGGTGTGCCATCTGCTTTAATCCAAGCTAGGTAAGTAATTTGGTGGCGACGGGCATACTCCCGAATATCTGTAGGTGAGCGTTGCCCTAAATCCATCTCCACGCGAACTAAATGCTCAGACTCTCTGAGTTTGTGAGCATAAGCAAAAGCAGCCGCCTCAGACTGGGGAGTCTCCGGAACGACTAACCAATCACTGACGGGCGTTTGTCTGGGTAGCTGACTCCCTGAAAGTAAAACATAGTGAAGGTCTTCAATATTGAGGCAAAAACCAATTCCTGGGTAGGTTTCTCCCTGAGGATGATACAGCCCCAGCAGTTGGTCATAACGGCCCCCCTGACCCAAAATTCGTTGACTGGTATCGCTGTCACTCACGACTTCAAACACGATGCCCGTGTAATACTCAAAGGTTTGAACTAAACTGAGGTCGAGCATGAGCGGCAACGGAGTGGGAGAGGATTGCTCTAAAAGCTCAATCAGGGCTTTGAGCTGACCCACAATTTGGCGTTCTGATGTGTTTAAATCCAGGCTAGCCACTTTTTGTAAAACATCCATCGGGCGTCCCCGCAGATCGAACAGAAATAATGCCCGTTCTCGTAATTCAGGGGAAAGGGGTAGAGTTTCTAGCGCGACACGATCCAGATGAGCGATCGCTTTTCGCACTTTGTCTTGCACTGACGGGGGGAAGGGAGAAAACAGCGATCGCGTTAACCCCGCTTCCCCTAAAATTAAGTGCCACTGTTGCAAACCGAGCTGATTCAGGCAATCTGCCAGCAACAGCAGAATTTCTGCATCTGCCAATAGCCCTCCAGCTCCCAGAAGTTCAATACCAGACTGGTAAAATTCCAGTTGACGCCCGTGGTAACCAATGGGCGGTCGGCGGAACACGTTGGCATTGTAATAAAGTCGTTGGGGTAGGGATAGGGTTGCCTCGCTGGTACTCCCGGCAATTCGCGTAGCAAAAGCCCTAGCAATCGAAGCCGTGAGTTCTGGGCGCAGTCCTAATGTCCCTGCCTCAGCATCCTGTAGCTGAATGACGGTTGAACGCTGAATTGCTCCACCTGCCATCAACGTATCTAACCACTCCAGGGTCGATGTAATAATCTGGTGATACCCCCAGCGGTGAAATACCTGCTGCAAGCG
>DATNQL010000485.1:0-3728 GCA_036704025.1 Stenomitos sp. | reverse complement strand
GTCTACGCGGCGGAAATTAACCAAGCCGTAGCATTGGGCTTTGTGGCTGGATTCAGAGAAGATAATACCTTCAGACCTCAGCTTGCCTTAACCCGAGAGCAACTCGTGTCGATGGTGATTGAAGCTTTGGGTAAGCTACCGGGTGCTAATTTCACGGTTCCTACTCAAGTGTCAGCCTCTCCCTATCCTGATGTTGCCACTTCTCGCTGGAGCGCAGCCAAGATTCAATGGGCACGGGACAATAAAATCGTCAGTGGCTATACTGATGGCACGTTTCGACCCACTCAACCCGTAACTCGTGCAGAACTCATGGCAGTACAGCGACGGGCGGCTGAATTTGCTCAAACGCTCCAAGGACGGCAACCTAACCTGACTCCGAAGCAGTCTGCCCAACAGTTTTCCGACACTCAAGGGCACTGGGCGGCTTCGCTGATTAGTCAAATGTCTTCCTATTGTCGAGTCGCTTCTCCAGTCAACGAAACGGGTACGGCATTTGCCCCAGATACTCAAACTCGCCGGAACTACGCCGCTGCGGCAACCCTACGGATGCTCAACTGCGTTAAATCGGAGTCAGCCACTACTCCCTAAACGGCGGCGGTGCAGTTATAGGGATTTTTAGGAGCATACAGCACAGGTAAGGGCACGATCATATCGTGCCCTTAGGACAACTGGCGGTCAGCCAGTCATATCAAGTCCGTCTAATTACGCCTAAGCTGATGTGCAGCTAAATTGCCATAGCGAAATTGTCATAAGGGGTGTGGGGTGTGGGGTGTAGGGTGTGGAAATATGCTTTCTTACTCCCTTCCCACCAGAAGATTACTTATTCTCCACTCCCCCAGCTCCCCCAGCTTCCGCAGCTTCCCCAGCTCCCTCAGCATAGGTATTCTGAGAGCGGGAAGGGAGTATATGCGTCACAGCTTAATAAAACATCTCCGCGCCCTGGAAAATCAAATGATGTTCGTCAGTAGGCGCTTGAGTGCCCCTAGCCAATGGATATACAAAACTCTACATTTAGACTGAGATTGCTCAAACTCACTTCAGCATTTCATTAAAATTTTAGTAATACAGTGAATTCTTCCCTATTGATAAAAACGCTGAAGTCTTGGTAAGTGATGAAAACTTTATTTACACTTTTTAGTAAAGAACGGAGCGAACTTCAGACAGAGATTGAGAGGGCAAGCAGCCCGGAGCAGGTGGTTAAGCTAGTGCAAAATCGGCTCAATCATCTTGAGAAGAGTTACATTGGTGAACTGAGTGTGGCTCAGGTACGACTGGCATCTTTTTTTCTGGATACGTTACGACAGTCCATTAGTACACTCACAGCCGCTAATGACACAAAGCTTTTAGAATTAAAGCCGCCGTCAATCGATCACCAAGGCACAGGTTTACTCTCTAACCGTTTAATCCTGAAAGTTCTACAGGCACTCATCGGAATCAGCATTTTAGGTTCATTATTTTCGTTAACTCAAGATACTCCAGGGGCTTGGATGGATATCTTGTTGATGACTGTGCTTGTCGGATTGGAAGTTGTACTCCAGATCGATCAAGGTAAGTCGGCAAATCCTTCAGATTCGATTCAATCTGTAGAAGTGCCTCAGCCTATCGTGCAGGTTGATAGTCAAGTTCTTCTCGATCATTTGGCGGATGCGCTCAATACAATTGATCTGGCGGTAACTTCGGCTGAACCCATCCAAAAAACTCTCGATGTCAGTGGCATTGAAGAATTGCCAGAACTATTGAATCTCGTTCAGCGGCTAATGGGCGCGTCATTTTTGGAAAAACCTCAGATGGCGTTGGAACTGACAAAACTGCTACCCCAGATTTTAATGGAGCAAGGGATTCGATCACAGATTTATCGACCGGACGACACTCAGAGTCATCGTGAGTATTTCGATTTTGAGCCAAGTATTGATCGCTCTACCCAAGATTATGTGACGATCACTCCTGCTTTAGTCAAAGGCGATCGCTTACTCCGGCGTGGGCGAGTGATTGAGCCAGCGTATTCCGAACTTAAAGAGTAGCCGTTGGTGGTACGGCTTGAGGCTCAAGCTCTGATTAAAAACTAAATCTTCTGTCAAAGTTTTGATTTAAAAAGTGTTTCCCTTGTAAGCAAGGATTCGGGGAAAGGATGAGTATGCAAGTTTTAGAAACAATTGGGTTCGATTTAGGACATGGTGAAACGGCTGTGGCTAAAGCCAGAGTAGAGAGCGTCGAACCCCCTGAAATGCTGGAAATTAATCATAAAAAAGTTCAAATTACGGCTCTAGGGTGGCATCCTGAACTCGGCTATCTAATTGGAGAACAAGCCTTAATTCAAGCTGGCGTTACTCAACTGCAAATTTCGTTTAAGCAAAAGCCAAACAACGACCTCAATTATAGAAAAACGATCCGTAGTTTTCTGCAAACATACTACCGTATTTTGAAAGATAGTAAACAGATTGAAGGTGGAACAACGAGTCAGTTCTTTGTGGGATGCCCTTCAGGGTGGTCAGTAAGCGATCGCGAAGAATACCAAATGTTACTAAAAGAATCGGGTATTCCTTTATTAAGTGTTGTACCGGAATCACGAGCCGCCTTCATGCAAGCCAAGGAAGCCGGAAAACTGGACTATGACAAACTCAAATCATCCGTCCTGATTGTTGATATTGGCTCTTCAACGACTGATTTTACCCTAGTTAAGAGCTTGCATGAGATACCCATCGATTTTGGCAGTAATGCTCTAGGAGCATCCCTGATTGACAAGGCTATTTTTGCCCGAACTATCGCCAACCACGAGGATAAGCTGTTACTCAAACAAATATTTGAAGACTATCCCCATCACCAAGCCCGTTGTGAATTAGCCTGTCGAAAAGCCAAGGAAGATTACTTTTCTAACGAACAACTTTACAGCCATCCGCAATCCTTTGCACGCGGCTTCGAGTCCATCAACGAACAGATTTACTTTATCCCTCAAGTGAATCATGTAATTGCACAGGAAATCTTGAACCAACCTTTACCTGAACTAGAGGGTAAGAGTTGGATTCAGTCTTTCCGCGAGGCGGTAAATGTGGCGAAAGAAAAGCTCGACCAACAAGGTATTGTACCAAGAGTTGTGCTGATGACCGGTGGTGCATCCCGCATGAAGTTTACCCGTGAGATTTGCGAGGCCATTTTTCCAGAACCGGACAGTCAAGTGCGTCCTGATCCAGAACCAGAACGGTGTATTGCCCTAGGTTTAGCAAGGGTTGGACGATGGGATTTGCGAGCGTCTGCCTTTAAAGCCGAAATTAATCAAGTCTTTGATTCAAAAAAGCTGAAAGACTTAATTGAGAGGCATATTCCAGAGTTAATTGAATTGCTGGTGAAGCCACTCTCCGAGGGAATCATTGATCAGGCCATTAAACCCGGTTTAATAGATTGGCGAAATAACAAAATTCGCACATTGGCTGACCTGGAAAACGTGATGAAAAATCAAGCCGAGGAGTGGATTAAAAGCGATCGCACTCGGCAACTTGTGAATAGTCAATGTGTGACTTGGTTTAACAGTAAAATTCAACCTGAATTGGCGCAAGAAACTGACCCAATTTGCCGCAAATATCAGATACCGAGAAGCAGTTTGAGGTTTGAGGAAGGGATTAATCCTGATGTGGTCAACCCGGAGTTGTCCCTTGGAGATACGATTCTTGGAGATACAGTTTCGTTTATCGTCAATGTAGTCATTGGTGGGGGTACAGTCGGTAGCATCATCG
>DATNQL010000484.1:0-6441 GCA_036704025.1 Stenomitos sp. | reverse complement strand
CCAATGCTTCTTTCAAGCTGGCAGCAGCGGATACAAGAATGGTGTTTGATTGAGCCACCACAGAATTTGGGAAAAATAACCGCAATCCAGCTACCAAAATGAAGGTAGCCACTATTGTGCCAATGAAAGCAAATATTTGTCTTTTCTTCATGGTGAAATTTCCTAACTTGCCTTAGCTTTAATTCATGACTAGTTGCAAAGCGGGGCAAAAATTACTGCTTGCTAACATAATTCTGACTCAGATCTATTGATAGCATTGTATCAACTGATGCACTTTTACCAACTAAGTTGGTAGTCATTATATGCCAAGAAAACAGCAAGGATGGATTACCTTTCAATCTTCAGAGGAGGAGCGGCAAATTCTAGAGCAGTACTGTCAGCAATCTCAGCGTACTAAGACTGAGATTTTAAGGGAATTAGTACGCAATCTCAATCAACAGTCACCCTCTGCACAATCACCCACTCGTAAACCAAGTGGGAAGCCCAATTCTGTCACGCCTGAGGTAGATTTTGCGAGTGAAAATTCACAGTTAAAAGCGATGAAAGTTAGTGCCCGTAACATCATCAGGGGTACAGTCAAGCGAGTCGTCAGGGGTGCTGTTAATACTGAGGTTACTTTGGAGATTGCACCTAATGTTGAACTCATCTCGATTATTACTAGCTCATCAGCCGAACAGTTAGATGTATCGGAGGGAAAAGAAGCCTATGCCGTCATTAAGTCTAGCCATATCATGATTGCTATGGAATGAGGCAAATTCATTTGTTGTCACCTCGGTTCATGAGTGTTTAATCATTAACCATTCTGAGCGAATGGGATAATCAGAGCGATCGCTCTATATTAGGGCTGTAATCAAGTTGTATGGAGCGATCGCTCCTGCGCGATTTTTCACGGCTTACCGCTTGCGAGCCACAATCTGAAAGAGATGCCAGTGTTTCTCTTCTCCTAATGCTGTCTTTCCGGGATGATCTTCTTCTTCAAGCATCTCAATCTCAAAGGGTTGTAGCAACACATTTACCTGTTGGCGAGTATGATGATTCATGGAAGGGTAAATCGCCCAAGAGTCGCGATCTCCAAACAATTGACCACAGAAACGACCTCCAGAACGTAAAGATAAAATAATCTTTTCCCATAAATCGGGAAAATGCTCGGGTGGGCAAAACGGCAGTGAAAAACTAGCATTTATTAAATCTACTGCATCTGGTAGGGTCAACTCTTCAAATCGAACAATTTGAGTTTCCAACTGATTGAGATTAATGTCAGGACGATTTAACAAACGTGCGATCGCCTCTGGTTCCCCATCAATTCCTAACACCCGCCAACCCCGCCTCAAAAGTTCCACCGTATCTCGCCCTTCCCCGCAGCCTAAATCAACCGCAAACTGAGAACGAAGGGCTGATTCCTCTGCAAAATGCGCTAACGCGGCTAGGAGTGTATCTCGTGGAGGACGACCCACAACGGCGCTATAATACGCCGCCCAATCGCGCTCAAAACCTTTATTTTTATCATTAAAATTTATTGGATCTAACATAGATTTTAGATTATTCAAGGTTAGAAATATAAATCAATAATATCTAAATTTTAAATTTATTATTTTCAGCAATTCATTAGCCAAACTATATCATTTTTGATAGTAATATTGGATATAGATTAATAATATTGGAGTGCATAGTATGCAAATTAGTGCTCGTAATTCATTCAAAGGTACCGTGAAAAAAGTTGAGCCTGGAGCTGTCAACACAGAGGTTACCTTAGAAATTACCCCTGGTGTGGAAGTGGTGGCAATCATCACCAAATCCTCCGCTGAGAAACTGGGTGTTACCGAAGGGAAGGAAGTTTATGCAGTCGTTAAGGCTACGGATGTAATGGTTGCCATCGATTAGGCATTACAGACTAAGAACGCCCCTGATTTCAAGTTGCGAGTGGGAAACGGTGATAACTTCAGTATCTGAATCGGCTGCGTCAAACGCTAGTTCCTCGAGATCAATACCAAGTCACCCCCCACCGCCTGTTCACTACGACTAACTAGGGAAAGTGCATTGCAATTATCGCTTGAACTGGATGAAATTTTCCAGTCAGGGTCAGGGGATGGCTGCTTAGGAAACAGTTGCCAAGTCTCTTTTAAATGATCAACTAAAACCGTTAAAACTTGGGCGACGGAAGCTTTTTCCATAGGATTTACAGAGATTATGGGAGGACTGTTTTTCCCCTCTTTGCAGCCAAGAGCTAGAGTTACATTTTCTATTGACCAAGCCTCCCGATGATCCATGTGAGTTAAGCCGATAATCACTGAAACATTCACCCGTTGTTTTAAGAAACTCAGGAGACGACGGCTATAAGAAAATTCTCCAGGTCGATGAGCTGCTAGCAACATAATGCAAGCATGTGCTCGATGGGTCAAAAGATCCCACATAAAATCAAAGCTGGCTTGGCCTGGAGGGCCGTAGAGATGCATGATGATGTCTGGACTGAATTTGAGTCTGCCAAAATCAAAGGTAGCGGTAGTTTCTTTTTCAAGTAAGGCGTGCCTCTGTGTAGCTTGACGGTTTGGATTGGCGATTTCAAGTTCACTGATGGAACGAATAAAGGTAGATTTTCCTACTCCTGGTGCTCCTGTTACAATTAAGCGCAGGATTTCCATTTGACTATGCTCCTGACTACATTCACTAAAGAACTACCTTCTTTACCTCATTAATTTAGTTATCAGTAATTCGGACGAATATTGACCGAGCAATTAATTCGTCAAGCGCTAAACGAATGTTACCAGACTTGATGACATACGAAGGAAATCGTTGTTCTATGGTAATTTTCATTCCAAGTTTCATTCCCATCGCCGTCAGTTTTTGAGTGATTGTTTCATCACTACTTCTGAAACGAGTGACAATTCCTTGCTCTCCCGTTTTGAGAAGATTTAGAGAAGAGCTACAAACACTAAAGCGTTTATTAAACATGGGATACTCTCAAACAGTAGTACAATGAAAAGGTTGAATGCCTGGGAAAATAATTCCAAAATCTCTGAAAGTATTGAGTTGTAGCTTTTATTCAATGGCTACAACTCAGGTCGCGATACGATTGGGAATTATAGGAATACCTTAGATCAAATAGGCTTCTTGATGGGTGCGGATCGTACAATCAGAGCGAGGATAGGCAACACAAAGTAGAACAAATCCTTTTCCGACCTGCTCATCATCCAAGAAGGTTTGATCAGACTGATCAACTTCACCTTCAACCACTTTGCCAACACAGCTAGAACAAGCACCTGAATGGCAGGAGAAAGGTAAATCTAGTCCTTGTTCTTCTGCGGCTTCCAGAATATAAGTGTCATCGCCGACTTCAATTGTGGTGTCTATCGCACGCTTTTTGTTGATTAATCGAACTTTATAAGTAGCCATCGTCAATATCTCCTTACATCTTGGTGTGTGCTTGTTTAGGAGTCAGAAGTCAGAATAAATCCTCAGTTCTGGCTTTGGTTTTTGAGATTCAGAATTGAGAAATGCTGAGTTCTGAGTTCTCAATAGTGCATTCCGAATTCCATTAACTGCATGGCGTAGCCGCAGGTGTACAGTCACCCGCGGTGAAAGACTGCCCACAGCCACAGGTATCTGTAGCGTTGGGGTTGCTGAATTTAAACCCACTTTCGAGCAAACTCTCGACGTAATCAATCACCACTCCTTCGAGTAAAGGAGCACTTTTCTTGTCAATGTAGACCCGTAGCTTACCCCAAGTTTGTATCAGATCATCTTCTTGCGGTTGATTGGTGATATCCAAAGCGTACTGATAGCCACTGCAACCACCATCATTAACAGAAACACGGATACCTTTTTGAGCCGTATTTTCATTTTCGCTGGGGGCAGATCCAAGCACAAAAGCACGGAGCCGAAATTCTGCTTTTTGTGTGAGATTCAGTGTCATAAAAACTCCTAAAATGATGAAAAGAGTGTGTTTTGCTTTCGATTACCAATTAACAAAGAATGGTTCAGCGTTTGTCTCGAAATGTATAGCAGCACGTTCGTCTACACATTCTTCGGATTTCCCGCTCTTCAAATTTCTCCAATACGGCTGTAGGATGGATGACGCACCGATTGGCAATGGCAAACGCCAAGGGAAATGGACAAGCGATTTCCTGATTTCCCGCCGTCTTTACATAGGTCTGAGTGAGAGTATGACTGTGTTTACTGAGTACCCAAAGAGCTATCACCAGCAACAGTTCGACTGGCCAAGGTAGAAAAACGAGGCTTAAAAATAGGCACAACAAGGCCGTCAAAGCAATGGTTAGCTGTAGAATTTCATCCGTGACCTTAAGACTGATGTAAACTGCAACAAATGCGATCGCTAAAGTCATCAATGAGAGGGCTAGCATCACAACAGCCTCCAAGCATCGCTGCTGAGTGGTGCAGACGTAAGATGTGCTCGCCTCCAAGGTGCAGAGTTACCACAAACTGGACAGTCTGGGTCACGATGGGAACGACGCTTGGCAAATTCCATCCGCGCCAAGTCCAGGGTCATTAGCTGTGACAACAGGGGCGTACCAAACCCAGTAATCAGCTTGATGGCTTCCAGTGCTGCCAGACAAGCGAGTGTGCCAGGAACAGCACCCAGAACGGAAAAACCACGTCTATCCCATTCCGGCTTTTCCGGAAACAGGCAAGACAAGCAAGGCGTTTGACCGGGGACAATCGTCGTCAGATAAGCCTCCATCCCGTCCATTGCTGCTTCCACCATCGGCTTACGCCAACGCACACAAGCCTCATTTAACAAGTCACGTTCTGTAAAATTGTGGGCACAGTCGAGGGCAATGTCAGCCGATTGCACCAAGACATCGACATTCTCCGGAGTGACATACTCAAAAACAGCTTCCACTTGCACATCCGGATTGATGGCTTCCAGGGTTTCTTTCGCTTTGAACACCCTGGGTTTTCCTACCCAATCGTGGTTCATCAGAATCTGACGATTCATGTCATCAAGCCGTAGTTCGCCACCCCGTACAAGGATGAGCCGCCCAACGCCCGCCACGGCTAGGTAAAGCGCTGCCGTACCACCCAATCCTCCTACTCCTGTAACCAAGGCTGTCACCGACTTGAGTCGTCGCTGTGCCTCTTCACCAAAGCCAGGAAGCATAATCTGGCGACGGTAGCGTTCTAACTCGGTGGGCGTAAGGTCTTGCACGTCTTATCCTCCTTAATCAGAATTGATGTCGGTCAGCATGACAACGTTTTTAGGTTTCTCATTAAAGACTTTGAACAGCTTTTGTTCCAGGGGTGTTGAACTGAGAAACACATCGTAAGCTTGCTGGAGAGCAGCACAGTACTGGCTCAGCGTTTCCTCCTCACTTAGCTCCGCAGAATGAGCATCAATCTCCCGCACATATTGAGAAAACTTCTTCAAGATATGCAAACGATTTACATTCACAATCTGGGCATCGAAAGGAAGTTCAAAGAACTCAAAATACTCCTCTGCATCAGCGAGTTGCTTGAATTGAGATAAAGTTTTGGTCATTTTGCCTTCTCCAATGTTTTCAGCTGTTGCTTCATCTCGTTTAACTTGCGATAGATTTCATAGGTTTGCCCTGCTAAATCCATCAGTTGTTCGTAGTTGGTGGGCAAACCCTCCGCTAAATCATGAAGATCCATCTTCATTTGACCCGCCTTACTATTTAGGCGTTTAATCTCAATTTTCAGCTCGTCAATGCTTTGAGTAATAGTAGTGGGTTCTCCGGCTTGAACCATAAATCTCTCCATCGTTGATTAAAAGGTTGAAGGTTGAAGGTTAGAAGGTTGACGGTTATCTTTACAACGTTCAACGTTCAACTTGTTAACGTTCAACTGACTTATAGGTTGCCCACTTCGGGATAGCGTTTCGCTAAATCAATCCCTTTTTGCAGGAGCTTATCTGCCTCAGCATCTAATTTCTCAAAAGAATCAAAGCCAAAACGTTGTGCATCCCGCAAAGTTTTAGCCACAACCAGAAGGCGACCACAAAAAACCAGTGCCCAGCCAAATCCTTCATGGCTCAGATCAATAATCACCTGTCCCAAAAGACCTGTTTCTTGCTCAATCCGGGCTGCGATCGCACGGTAAAATGCCATAATCCGCGCCTTTGTCACTGGATCGACATCACCATCAACGGAAATTTGACGTTTTCTCTCCTTGCTGACAATGAAAGGCTTCAGAAGCAGTTCATCCGACCAATTTTTGTAAGTCCCATAACTATCTTGTCCCCGAATTTGCTTCACCAACTCTTGCATCAAGGGCTTCGCTAAAATTTCCTCTGTAGTGGTTCCGGTTGTAGTATTTGTTGTTGCCGTCATACAAGTGATTCCTCTTCTTCAAATTCTTCAAAACTTTGAGCTTTTTGTTGGAGTGCCTTACGCAGCCAGGGTGGGGGATTTCCCTTGAGGGTTTGCACTAGTTTTTGCAGGACATCGGTAATTTTGTCTTCTTCAG
>DATNQL010000483.1:0-2366 GCA_036704025.1 Stenomitos sp. | reverse complement strand
TTTGGCTGATACTCTCTAAGCAGCGACGGCAGTTGACCGTATCCTTCTGCTCTAGATAGAGTTGTGCTGCACTCTTCAAGCTCGCGATCGCCGCCTGAGTATCTCCCAACTGACGGTAAGCTGTCCCCTGAAGGTTATAAGCAGGAGCATGGTTAGGCTTGCGGTTGAGGATATGCTTGACATCCACCAGCGCTTTACCAGGATCGTTCAGCGCCAACCAAGCCAGAGCTCGTCCAAAATAACTTTCAATACTCTCACAATTGAGTTGCAAAGCCAGGGTATAGTCTTCAATCGCACCTGGCTGATCGCCTAAGTCAAAGCGCACCACACCCCGTCTGTAATAAGCTTCAGCAAAGTGAGGATTAATCTGCAAAGCATGTTCAAAGTCCTGAATCGCTCCTTCCAGGTTTCCTTGAAGCACCTTTTCTAAGCCTTGGTTGTAAAATTCTTGCTCCATTGCTTCTAACTTCTGTAAGCAGCAAGCCGTACTTTAGGTAATCATCATAACTTAACCCTCTCTTCTCCTCGGCAAATCCTGACCCGCTTTGGCTCCCACAGTAGCGCCAATCCAGAATGCCGTCGAAAATGGATGTATAGCTATCCCCTTGGCGACTCTTGACTCTCGCTTTCATACTGAAACCTTGAGCCGTCCAGGGAGCATCCCTTCTGCCCCCTGCCCTCTGCCCTCTGCCCTCTGACTTGAAAGTGGGGTGTAGGGTGTGGGGGAGGACTATTTTCATTCATGGCTATGAAATTTTTTCATCGGGACTGCCTTCTGCCTTCTGCTATAACTGGAATCGTTTTCCTGCTGAGATGAGTTATTGCCTCAATTCCAAATGTCAGAAACCTCAGAACCCTAGTAATGCTAAATTTTGCTCAACCTGTGGGGCAAGATTGCTCTTAGGCGATCGCTATCGGGCTTTGCAACTCGTCAGCCAAGGGGGTATTGGTCGCACCTTTCTTGCCATCGATGAACACGATAGCCGTCAACCTCGCTGTATTATCAAGCAACTTTCCCTCCACAATCAGGGTACCAACAACCCCAAAAAAGCCATTGAATTATTCCGCCAAGAAGTAACGCGACTGATGGAACTTCGAGGGCATCCTCAAATTCCTCAACTTTTGGCTTATTTTGAATCACAAGAGCCAACAAAGACGGGAGGAATGTTCACTCCTCCCAGCGCTACACCCACACTCGTACACACCTGGATTGAAGGACAAAGCTTAGCTCAACAACTGGAAGCCGAGGGCGCATTCAGTGAAACTCAGATTCAACACATTCTCACTGAATTACTGCCAGTATTACAGTTTGTTCATGATCGCGGTGTGATTCACCGAGATATTAACCCCGAAAATATTATCCGTCGTCACAGCGATCGCCAACTCGTTCTCGTCGATTTTAGTGCCGCCAAATTCACCACAAAAACCGCCCTTGCTAAAACGGGTACCCTGATCGGTTCTGCGGCCTACACGGCTCCTGAACAACTCATGGGCAAAGCGGAAACCAGTAGTGATTTATACAGTTTAGCGGTAACTTGCATTCATTTACTCACTCAGATTCACCCCTTTGACCTATTTAATAGCCTAGAAGGAATCTGGGTTTGGCAAGATTACTTAACCCACCCAGTGAGTGATTCTCTGCGTCAAATTTTGAACAAAATGCTGGAAGGTGCGGTTAAGAACCGTTACCCATCTGCACAAGATATTCTGACCGACCTCACTCCTGATGTAAAGACAAAAATCTGGGTGAAATCAGCTCAAGTGACAACTTGTTCATCTCCAACAGCACCCATTTCTATCATTCCCACCTGGCATTGTGTACGCACACTCACGGGACATCACAGCTCAATTCATGGGTTAGCGTTTAGTGGGGATGGAAAGATACTAGCCAGTAGCAGTGCGGATCGAATGGTCAAACTCTGGAACCCAGATAGCAGAATTCCACGCGCTACCTTATCAGGGCATTCTAGCTTGATTGAAGCGATCGCCTGGACCCCCAATGGACGCATCCTAGTCAGTGGCAGTTGGGATTACGCGATTAAAAGTTGGGATGTAGAAACGGCAGAATTGATTCATACTTTCTGTGGACACTCGGGTTGGATTAAGTCTCTGGCTATCAGTTCCGATGCGAAGCTACTGATTAGCGCGAGTGCAGACCGAACCATCAAACTCTGGAACTTGCACACGAAAGAACTACAAAGTACGCTGTGTGGTCATGCCGGTGCGGTTCACTGCGTTGCTATCCGTCCAGATGGAAAAACCCTAGCCAGTGGCGGTGCGGATCACACGATTAAAATTTGGGATTTAGAGAAGAAAACTTTACTTTATACCCTCAATGGGCATTCAGGGGCTGTTCATTCCATTGC
>DATNQL010000482.1:0-8287 GCA_036704025.1 Stenomitos sp. | reverse complement strand
CGCAATAAGCGGGCATTTTATCAACGGGGCTTGAGGGCACTAACGCTTATACATGAAGCCTTCTAGGGCGCTTGTCGCCCCCTGAACTCTAAGACTTGCCGGGTTGATAGATTGCACCGGGAGTATGGTCGGGATCAATTTCCACCACTAAGTCTACATAGCTAGGATTTTTCGTGAGTGGCGTAATGAACAATTCTGGGTGAAGGGATTTCCAGAAATACTCGACAAATCGATCAATTTGTGAGCCCGTCATTCCCGATTTTCCCGTCGCCATCATTTGCTGTTCCGCCTGACGCCGCCATTGTTGACTGAGATGATAGTCTGTGGGGTAGAGCAGCATTAAGCGATCTAATCGTTCCCACAAGGGTAAATAGTCTTGGAGCCTCTGATTCATATCACGGGCAAATGCCAGATCAGCCAGGGTTTGAATCGGTGGGGGTGGGGGAGTGTCAAAGATTGCTGGGTTAATGGGTTGCACCCCAACAAACCATCCTTCAAAGAGGACAATATCTACATCTTCTATCGATTCGGGAGTTGTGCGATCGCCAATACCTCCCCAGGCCGATTTATCAAAGCGAGGCACAAGAATGGGGTGGGGTGGGTTGGGTTGACGCAGTTGGTCTAATAACTCGATACCCAAATTGATATCATGGGTTCCAGGTGGTCCGCGCCAAATCAGTCGGGGGTCTTGTTTTTGGAGTTGTTGTCGTTCGGCATAAGTTTTGTAGAGGTCATCCAGGGAAAGACTGAGGGTGCGGTAGCCTAATTGAGCCAGAATTAAGCTTAAAACCCCGGTTAGGGTCGTTTTGCCGGTTCCCTGTCCGCCGACGATTCCCTGAATCACAGGACGCCCTAATTGTTGCCTTAAGGTCGCCAGTTGTAAGGCAAAGGGGAGCCACAGGGATACCAGGGATAAGAGGATTTTGGATTTTGGATGTTCGACTGCCCCGTGGAGTGTTGTCGGAGGATGAAAAGACGGGAGTGAGAGGATATCGGTGTAAACCGCCTGGAGAAGATGGGATAGTGAAGTGTCTTCAATGGGTGATTGCGCTTCGTGCATCGGCATGGCTCGCGCCTGAAGTAACTCTGCCACACTAGCGGGTGTAAGGCCAAAAGCCTGAGTCCATTGTGGTGATTTGAGTGCCTCAGTGGCTAGGTGTTGCCACTCCACATCGCTTGGAGTCTGTCCTGCTGTCCAATGGTTGAGGATTTGAATCAGTGAGGTATCCGCTTGGGACATACTCTCAAGAGCCGAGTTTAAAGGCTTCGACAAACATGCTGTAAGTCATACCAATTTTCAGAGCATTGAGGACTTCAGTCAACAGAGAACGCCCACGGGAATTTTCTGTCGATGGCCCCTGTTGCCGACTTCTACTATAAACAATCCAGCTAATCGTTTCGGTAAACAGAATTAAAACTCCAGCTCCCACCAAATCTAATTTAGCCGCTTGCCCTGCTGTTGACGGAATCGCAGAACCGAGAAAAGTCCCCAACAAAAGGCTCATTAAAACTAGAGAAAGGTGTCGCCAAGGATTAGCAAACCAGCGCCCGAATCTTGCCAAAGCTCCACTAACCAGATTATTGAGACGGGTATTCTGCATAGCTAAACCGGTCTACGATAAACAGATAGTTATTAGGGTAATCAGAGATTTAATGCCATAGAAATTAACCAAAAACGAGATCTCGCCTTCTCTGCGTCCCTTTGCGAAAACCTCTGTGACCCTCTGCGTTAAAAAATTATAGTACTCCGATGCGAACAGATGGGAAATCACATCCCTAAAGCCTGATTGATCTGCTCCAATAACTGAGTCATTGACAGGGAATGCCCACGCAGAATTTGAGTAGCAACGGCAGTTAGTAGAGAGTCCAGATTCGATGTAGAGTCAACCCTCCCCATCATCCCTTGCTCCTTTGATGATAATCGCGCCCCTACGGCTTGACTATCGGCATTTAATCGATGATCCAGCACTAAAATGGGCGGTAGCTTTTGCTTTTGTAGCTGAGTCAGAGCCAAGAGTCCGCTAACCAACCCCGAAGCATCACTCATATCCTTAATCCGAATCAACAGTAAGTCCACACTTTGCTCTTGGAGTTGATGATAGATTTCTGTCCAAGAACAGGAAAGTACACTTCTAAACCCGGCGGTTTGCAGGTATTGCATCAGGGCTTGCAGCCAAGACGATTGAGGTTTTAAAGGTGTGGTTGTTTGAGAATATCTCCCCTTCGCGACGGCACCTCGCACTCTTCGACTCTGCCTCGCTGGTGGGCGATGATCACTGGCTGGATTCGGTAGCGCCTGGGGAGTTGCTCTACTGTAAGTCACAGGCGTTTCCCGTTCGACATGACTGGCAGAAGCACTCGTTTCCTGAAAGCATTGCTGAAACGCCTGACCGGGACGAGCGCCTTGTCCTCCAGAGGATAAATCGAAAGGTAAAGAATTACCAGAGACATAACACTCTGCTGGGGTGCGCTCTGCGCTGTCCTGTGAAACGTCTTGCGGCAAGGCTTTCGCACTTGGCTGACTCAAACCCAGCCGTCCTGAACCCAACGGTTCCGCACGGCTTTCGTACTGGCTGCCTGTACAGTCAGAAGAAGAGAAGGAAACAGAGTTGATGCTGGGGTCTTGACAAGGTGAAATTTGAGATAAGGAACTCTCCTGTACAGGCGTACTCCCCCGCTCCCCAATATCCATCACTAAAATGCTGGGCATGTAACTCATCCCAGCCGCTACTTGCAAGACTTGCAGTAAAGCCGTGATTTTTGAAGCATTATCGGGTGCTAAACAGGGATAGACTGAAAGACCCGTGACTTGATTGGCTGCTTCTGTGGTCTGGTGATCTAACGTGACGAGGGGTATGGAGAGCAGGCCAGGATATAATGAGAACTGTTTTAAGTATGAGAGCGAATCTTCAATCTTCGCCGCATCCAGCAACACCACATCGGGCTGCCAAACACGAGCCAATAATTCTGCCTGCTCTAAATCATCGGCTTCGAGAACTCGGTAATTGAGGTCTGAATGCTGAAGGCTCAACAGATCCGTGATCCCAGCACTCAGGTTCGAGGAATCAGAGGCTGTTGGCAAATTAACAGGGGTTTGAGGGTATATCTCGACAGGACTCAGGTGCAGAATCGTCAAACCCTTGCTGCTGGTGGGACGCTCTTGCTCTTCCAAGCCCGTGAGACTCTGGAGTAAGGCTGGCTTTTGTACGGGTAGGCTTAAGAAGCCATCCGCTTTGTTTTGATAAGCTTGCTGTTTTTCAGCCTGTGTGGCGGTGATCAAGACTGGGATATGACGAGTTTGGGCATCTGACTTCAGAAGAGTCAAGACAT
Source organism: Stenomitos sp. (assembly GCA_036704025.1). Classification (GTDB taxonomy): domain Bacteria; phylum Cyanobacteriota; class Cyanobacteriia; order Cyanobacteriales; family Coleofasciculaceae; genus Allocoleopsis. The sequence goes on along the minus strand of DATNQL010000482.1, from coordinate 4,957 downwards.
CCCAGCCAGAAAGTTGAGGGAGGAGGGGATTGAGTAGGATCGCACGGGGTTGTAAGCCACGAGCTTTTTCGATCGCTTCCGTACCGGAACGGGCAATCACTACCCGATAGCCCAGACTCTTCAATTGTTCCGTTAAGCTGTCCAGGTAGCGAGGGACGGTTTCGACAATTAATACCAAACGGTTGCGGATAGGGCATTGGGCATTCGGTATCGAGCAGGGAGAAATCTCCCCATCAACGCCCCTGGACTGCGGGGGGCAGGGGGGTAGGAGTAAGGTAAATTGGCTGCCTTCACCCGGTTTGGAAATAAAGGAGACATCTCCGCCATGCAAGCGCGCAAGGCGTTGAGTGAGAACCAATCCTAGACCCGTTCCCTCAAAGCGACGAGTCAGAGGTTGTTCGAGCTGTTGGAATTTTTGAAAGATCAAGTGCTGCTTTTCGGGTGGGATACCAATGCCGGTGTCCCAGACGGTGAAAGCAATCCAGCCTTCCCAACGATTAACCCTCAGACCCATTGCACCACCGACATCTGTAAATTTGAGGGCATTAGACAGGAGATGCACGAGCATTTGGCGTAGGCGTAGCTCGTCGGCAACGAGCATGTCTAAACCGGCTTCAATCTCTAAGGTAAATTGGGTTTCTGGGGGGGAGTCTTCCTGTTGCTCTTTCTCCTGCTGAAGTTGACCGGCTTGGGAATATGCGCGATCGCATACACTCTGAATTTGTACTGGCTCACAGGACAGTTCCAGTTGACCCGTTTCCATCCGCGTCAAATCCAGAATATCGTTAACCAGGGTCATGAGCTGACGCCCACTTTGATAAATCAGCCGAGCATAGCGGGCTTGACGTTCATTGAGTTCTCCCAACGCTTGGTCTTTCAACAGCGTGGATAAACCCAAAACAGCGGTGAGCGGTGTTTTCAGCTCATGGCTAATACAGGCTAAAAACTCATCCTTCAGTCGGTTGAGTTGGATTAAATCTGCATTTTTAGCCGCCAGTTCTTTCGCCACTTGCTGCTGCTCTGTGGTGTCTTGAGCCAGCACAACACACAGGTCGGAGATACTCGAAGGATAGGAGGAAGAGGTCGGGTTGGATACATCCTCCCACGCAGGTGCTGTTTCCCCCTCAAATACCGCAGATGATAGGGGAATTTTGACAAACGAGAAGACGCGCTCCTGACTGTTTTTCAGCGCTTCGGGTGTTTGGGAAGAGACTTGACCTACCCCTGAGAATTCCTGGGTTTGGCTCATCGCTGGTGTGGATAAAATCACCTGCTGTGTAGAAACCGTTGTGGTCAAACGGGGGGTATCCAGGGCACAGAAGTACTGAACCTCTGTTGGTTCGGAAGTCTTACCTCGTTCTTTCACCCCACTCGGAACAGACAAGAGGGATTCACAGGGTGCCTGATTGGCTTGAGTTGTGAAGCCATCCGGTCTAGAAACGCTCTCCTGGGTCGAGCATGGCTCGCTCGAAGAAAAATCTAACATTGCCGCCGTCGTGCGTCTGACCCAGTCTAAATTGGGTGAGGTTCCAATCTGTTGACGCCAAATGAGATTTTGAGCCAGCACTTGCCCTGTTGTCGTTTGTATGCTTAAGGGTAAGGGCAGATGTTCTAACAGTTGCACTAAGGGTTGGAGATTCGTGGGCTGGGGCTGTTCATCCCGACTCGTTGTCTCAGTCTGGGCGGAGTTGGGAGCTAAGGCTTTTACAATCCGCCAGCTATTGAGCAAGCCTAAAAACTTACCTTCCTCATCGACCAATGCCCAGTGTTCAGGAGATGACGGACATGCATTGGAGGAGGAAACCGGATCTGGAGTGCATCGGTAAGAACACAAGGGAATGTTGGCGTAGCGGGTTGTTCGTTCTGGCGCAGAAGGGGTGGTCGTGTGGTGAGAAGATGAAGTCGTGGGGGAGTTTGGGTAGGGGTTGGGGCACCCGTGCTGAGTTCGGGGGTAACATTCTCCTTCTCTCCTATCCGGGCTACATTCCGCCAACTGCTGTGGGGCTGGGCGGCTCAGGCTATCACTCCAGCTTTGGTTGCCCTGTGCCCAATCTCCCCAGTTCAGCCTTTGGTGATCTTCTGACTGGTGGAGATAAGGCCAGAATTGGCTTAAACTCAACTGAGCTGGTAGGATTGCCAAGGGTTCAATAATTGGCGGCTCTAGCTCAGAGATCGGTCGGTCGCTATCTCTCGTTGTCATTGCGAGGGGAATTTCCCCTGACTGCCGTGCCCAGATTAGGTGGGGCATCATGTTGGACAGGTTTACGACTCCCAAGGGACCATGCTGTGGGCTGACCACAACAATCGCATGACACCCTGAAGAGGAAAAAATCTCTAGCACGTCAGCAAGACCCGATGTTTGTGAGCAAACAGGAGTGGCTTGAGCAAATTCTTTTAGACTGGGAGTTGGCATGGATATGACCAATCTTGCTGAAATACGAAGAGGATAGCTACAATAGCCGCAACTCCTCGTCTGAACTGAAAATGAAGCTGATAATAGCCAAATCAGCTAAAGTATAAAATTTCTTGGCTAAAGCAGAAGGAATCGGTACTGCTCAATTATTGCTCCCGATCGGGGGCACAGATGGCATCACAATAACAATTACTTACAATTTACAGATGGCTTAAATTATTGTTAAGTATTTTTCTAAAGAAATTGTTAAAATGTATCCCATAAGAGTGATGTAACACTGTCAATCAATCCTTTGTTTTTTTTAACTATATTGTCTTGCCTTCCCAACTGACTATCTGTACTTTTGTGAATTCTGAATCTCTGGCTCAATCATTGAGTCAGATTCTAAGTGGTGATCGCTATATTTGGCACGCGGCTGGTTCAGAATCTAATTTTTTCGATGTGATTGAGCAACATAAACACCAGATCGATTGCTTAGTGTTAGAGGATAGTGGTCCCTTCAAAAGTGTGATTCACCATTTGCGTGAACAAGGAACATTGCTCCCTGCGGTTATTGTAGCCAAGGAATCCAAGGTAATCTCTTTTCACGCAACGATTAGCAGCTCACCTCCTCCGGCTCATAAAACTAATAACTCTTCGGCGCAGACCAATTATCTGTTCCACGCGGCTGAAGTGCGCCTCCATCTGAGCGAACTGCCTGAACTCAGTAGCTTTATTGACAAAGCGATCGCCCAGTTTGTCACTCTTTCTCCTGTCTCTAGCTTACCCCATCTATTTACTACGGATGAGATCGCCACCGAGCTGTCCAACCAAAGTTTCCTGCTTCAGCAGCAGCGTCGATTATCTGAAAAACTCAAGGAGCGACTCGGATACCTAGGTGTGTATTACAAACGAAACCCTCAGTTGTTTCTACGCCACTTGCCGCCTAGCGAGAGGCACAAGCTCTTAGAAAACTTAAAATCAGAGTATCGTCAGATTGTTCTAAAGTACTTTTCTCAAGACAATATTCTCAATCAACGAATTGATAACTTTGTTGATAAAGCTTTTTTTGCCGATATTTCAGTATCGAGGATTGTTGAAATTCATATGGAACTGATGGAGGAATTTTCTAAGCAGTTGAAACTAGAAGGCAGAAGTGAGGAGATTTTACTAGACTATCGCCTGACCCTGATCGATGTCATCGCTCACTTAGGCGAAATGTATCGTCGGTCAATCCCCAGAGAGTCGTAAAAGCGGAATTTAGCGATAAGCTTTAGTGAGGCTCCTGCCTATATATATTTTAGCTGGAGCTTATTCCGGATTGTCCTTGTATTCTTATCCATCTCCTTGCTGATTGCTCATTGCTCATTACTTTCTTATGAGTCCATTAAAGAAAACTTATGTTTTGAAGCTCTATGTCGCTGGAAACACACCTAACTCCGTCAGGGCTTTGAAAACACTAAAAACGATTCTAGAACAAGAATTTCAAGGCGTGTATGCTCTCAAGGTGATTGATGTCTTAAAAAGCCCACAGTTAGCGGAGGAAGATAAAATTTTGGCGACGCCCACTCTGTCGAAAGTCTTGCCGCCACCGGTTCGCAAAATTATTGGTGATCTTTCAGACCGAGAAAAAGTCTTGATCGGATTGGATCTGCTTTATGAAGAGCTACAGGAAGGAGAAGCAGACAGTTAGAAGATAAAGATTATAGCAGACTTGACGTCTGTATAGGGTAAAATACACAAATTTCTTCTTCTTTGAGTAATATCTTTGTTTTAGATCGATAAATATGAGTCAACTTAACCCCACTGAGCCAAAGCCAGACGAATCTGCATTAATGGGAGTCCAGAAAATACGGACGTTGATCGAAGGCTTCGATGATATCAGTCATGGGGGTCTACCGGTTGGTCGAACCACACTAGTGAGCGGGACATCAGGCACGGGTAAAACATTGTTAGCCGTGCAGTTTCTGTATAACGGTATTACCTACTTTGACGACCCCGGTGTTTTTGTTACGTTTGAAGAATCTCCTACAGATATCATTAAAAATGCCTATAGTTTTGGTTGGGACTTACAAAAATTAATTAATGATGGCAAGCTTTTCATTTTAGACGCCTCACCCGATCCGGAGGGACAAGAAGTTGTAGGAAACTTCGATCTGTCTGCTTTAATTGAGCGGATTCAGTATGGTATACGCAAATATAAAGCCAAGCGGGTTTCTATTGACTCTATTACAGCCATATTTCAGCAGTATGATGCGGCTTCGGTAGTACGGCGAGAAATTTTTCGCTTAGTGGCACGCCTCAAACAAATTGGTGTCACCACAGTTATGACGACAGAACGAATTGAAGAGTATGGGCCGGTGGCGCGGTTTGGGGTAGAAGAGTTTGTTTCCGATAATGTGGTGATTGTGCGTAACGTTTTAGAAGGAGAACGTCGCCGTCGGACTATCGAAATTCTCAAGCTGCGTGGTACAACCCACATGAAAGGGGAATATCCCTTTACGATGACGAATCAGGGTATTAATATCTTCCCCTTAGGAGCGATGCGATTGACTCAGCGTTCTT
>DATNQL010000481.1:0-5951 GCA_036704025.1 Stenomitos sp. | reverse complement strand
CTTCCGTTATGGTGGCGAAGAATTTGTGATTGTTCTGAGTCATACCACCTTTCAAGATGCCCTCATCGTTGCTAGACGGCTGAGAGGCTTAATTAGTGACCAACCTTTTAACATTGATGGGTCATTGGCGTTGGGAATTACAGTGAGTATGGGATTGGCTTCTCTGATTTCCACCGATGATGCTAAAGGCGAGAGTCTCATTAGACGTGCCGATCATAATCTGCTACGTGCCAAGTCGAGTGGTCGCAATCAAGTGTTTTTTGGGGAAGATGGTTTTTAGTGGAAGGTTAAAAGAATTGGTGAAACTTTTCATGCTGCCAACCTACGACTGATTAAGCAGCAACGTCTGAGGCTGAGTAATGTTGTTGAATTACCTGATAACATTCGGCTATTGAGGCTCGTTGTGCCATCGCCACCACCAGTGCCTCGTAAGATTCCCAATGTTCTTGAATTAAGGTTTGAGCTTGGCGAATCGCTAACCGTTCTTTGAGTTGAAACTCGCTCCCTTGACGCCCTAATAATGTCAGGGTTTCTCTAAGTTTCTGTCGGTCTTCTCCGCCTCCCTCCGCACTGCCGTAGACTAGAGTTTCGGCGGCAATTCCCGCCATCCAGACTTTACAGAATCGATCTAAAGTCCATTGCAGTTGTCTCACATCCAGCATATCCGGAGAGAGTTCGTCTGTATTAAACATGACACCACCCAAACCGGGTTGTCCTTGCTTGAACGCTTCCCAGGCGGTTAGAGTATATCCCGTAATCGGAATACCCAAGAGGTACGCAACGAGGAAGTGACCGGCTTCATGTCGGAGAATGCGATCGCGATGCTGACTTCTGGTACCTGCCAGCCAATCTAATAGTAAGGTAGCGCCTTTGCCTTGGAAGTTGAAACTATCCAGTGTGGCAAGGCTCAAAACTCCCAACGTCGTAACGGCAGGGATGACGGGTGAGATGTTAAACATGGGGCCTAACAGCGCCGACAGCGTCATGCCGAAGACGCCAATGGCAATTAAATTCAGAGCGGTTTGTTCCATTGGATTTATCGTATTTTTGTTAACTTTTATTAATTTTAAGGGTTAAACCTGTTTTCGCTACCAGGAAATAGTTGCTTTTTGGGATGGGTTTAACCTCTCCCCCTAACCCCCTCTCCTACGAGGAGAGGGAGGATAAGAAAAATTACTCAAGGCTTTAAGAGAAAGGAGGAATGTTGCAAGGTAAAAGGACATGATGGCTGTTTAGCCGGACATGATTATGACAAGCAAGCCTTCAGAATCAAGCCTTTACGGGATGATCTAGCTTACTGCGTGTGAGTGTCATCAGAGCTTGAACCAAGCGTTCTGGCTCAAGTGGTTTGGTGACATGTCTTTGAAAACCACTACTGATAGATCGCAGATAATCATCTTCCCTGGCATAGGCTGTGAGGGCGATCGCTGGAATCTGTCCCCCTTGTGCAGGAGATAGCGATCGCACCTGTTGGATCAAAGAACAGCCATCCACATGGGGCATCCCAATATCACTAACTAACACATCGGGTTGAAAAGATCCCAAATTTGCCAGTACTTCCGATGCTGAAGCAACCGTTAACACTTGTGCTCCGTATTGAGTGAGTAATGCCGTTAATAGTTCACGAGCATCGGGATCATCATCGACGGTAAGGACTCGAATTCCTGTAAGGTCAAGGTTTTGTTGTGGTAAATCAACCGTTTGCGGAATTTCTGGTTCAACATTGAGCAAGGGCAACTCGACAGTAAACCACGCGCCTAGCCCTTCTCCTGGACTATCTACCGTGATGGTACCCCCATGAGACTCAACTAATTGACGGACGATCGCCAAGCCTAGACCTAAACCTCCATATTTGCGCGTAATCGAGGCATCTTCTTGCCGGAAAGTTTCAAAGATATGGGGGAGAAAGTCTGGGCTAATCCCTCTGCCAGTGTCTTTGACCGTAATTTTTGCTTGATCTTCGACCTGATCTAACTGGATGTCTACTCGTCCGCCCTTGGGAGTAAACTTGATGGCGTTGGATAACAAGTTCCAGACAATCTGCTGGAGGCGAGCCGCATCACCAGCTACTTGCCCAATATTGGGTAATACAGGATGAAGTGAGATAGATTTGGCGGCAGCGGCTGCATGGACGGTTTCGATCGCTGCTTCAATTACAGAAGATAGATTGACAGAAGTCATACTCAGACTAAGTTTGCCGCGTAGGATCTTGGCAACATCGAGCAAGTCATCAATCAGTTGGGTCTGTAATTTAGCATTACGCTCAATCGTGGCGAGGGCTTGAGCCGTCTTCGTTTCGTCCAGCTTCCGCGCTTGCAACAACTTTGTCCAGCCCAAGATAGGATTGAGCGGCGATCGCAATTCGTGGGAAAGGACAGCCAAAAATTCGTCCTTAATGCGGTTAGCGCGTTCGGCTTCTGCTCTGGCTGCTTGCTCGCGTTGAAGGAGTTGTTTCTGTTCTGCCTCCGCCCGTTTTTTCTCGGTAATGTTAAGGACGGTACCGATAAAGCGGATAACAACGCCTGCTGAGTTGAAAAATGCTTTTCCCTTCGCTGCAACCCATCGTTCGATGCCATCTTCTAGTCCCACTGTGCGGTACTCAATGTCATAGTCGCCGCTACCTTTGGGGTCGAACGATTGCAGCACAACCTGGTGGGTACGATCGCGATCATCTGGATGCAACCCTGCCAAGAAAACATCCCAGGTAATTTCAGCGGTGGGTGGCAACCCAAACATCGCCTTGCATTGATCGTCCCACCTCAAAACTTCTGTGAGAGGATTGAAGTCCCATGTTCCTAGCTCGGCAGATTTAAGGGCAAGGCGCAAGCGGTTCTCACTTTCATGCAGCGCGGCTTCTATCTGTTTGCGTTCAGCTTCGCCGCTTTTGCGATCGCTAATGTCCTCGAATAAAATGGCAACTTTTCGGCTTTCTGGTGGCTCAATTCGGAAGGCAGAAACATCAAACCATCGGTTTAATGCCTCGGAATAGTTTTCATAACGGACCGGTTCGCCCGTCAGGACAACCTTGCCGTAAAGGTCGATCCAGTATTGTTCCAATTCTGGATGTAACTCGCGGGCTGTTTTGCCTTGGGCATTTTTCAGACCTGAGTGTTTCTCAAAAACGGAGTTGACCTCTAACAGGCGATAATCAATTGGTGCATTGTGTTCGTCAAACAGCACTTGGGCAACGCAAAAGCCTTCATTCATCGACTCAAACAGGGTGCGATAGCGATCTTCAGAGTCCCGCAAAGCCTCTTCAGCTTGTTTGCGCTCACTAATGTCAATCACAGAACCGATGTACCCTTGAAATTCTCCGTCTTCTCCAAACCAGGGACTTGCCGCATCAATGGCCCAGCAGTATTCCCCATCCTTACGGCGCAGCCGATATTCTAACCGAAACGCTTCATGACGTTTGTTTGCTTGTAAAAAAACATTCTTGGATAATTCACTATCTTCAGAATGCACTGCATCGAGCCAGCCAAATCCCAACGCGGTTTCTTCAGTTTGCCCGGTAAAGTCATACCAACCACGGTTGAGATAAGTGCAGTAGCCTGTAACATCTGTTACCCAAATCATGACTGGGGCATTGTCTGCCATGTGGCGGAAGCGTGCTTCACTCTGGCGGAGGGCAGTTTCTACCTGAATGCGTTCCGTAATTTCTTCGCAGACGGTACTGATGCCGACGACCTGATTCCCAGCCTTTAGGGGCAAAAAGTGCTCTAGCCAGGTGCGCTGCACGCCAGGTTGTGCCGGAATTTCACCCTGAATTTCGACATTGAGCAATGGTTCTCCCGTTTGCAAAATCGGGTGCAGCAGGTGTTCAAGGATGTCAGCCATACTGGGGAACAATTCTCGCACTGTATGCCCAAGATGCGCTTCCACGGGTAGCCCATTAATTTCTGCCAGACACTGATTGATGCGGACAAAACGGAGGTCAGTATCCAAAACGTTCAGGCCGATCGGAGCAGACTGATAGATGGCTTCAATTTCCGCTAGCTGCCGCTGAACCAATGCCTCACTGCGCTTGATGTCGTCAATGTTGGTAATCGTGCCGATCCAACCTGTGATTTGGTTTTGACTATCACGGGTCGGGATGGCTCGACAGATAAACCATTGATACTCCCCATCCCAACGGCGAAAGCGGCATTCCGTTTCAAATGGCTCTCCATTGGCGATCGCTTTACTCCATTGCGTTAACTTGCGATCACGTTCATCGGGGTGAACGGCATTGGAGATCGCGACACCGATCGACTCCGCTTCACTCAACCCTGTATACTCATACCAACGCTGATTCCGATAGTTGATCGTTCCGGTTGCCTCAGCCGTCCAAATCATTTGGGGCATGGCTTCAGCTAACTCTCGATAGCGTTGCTGACTGGCCTTCAGAGCTGTTGCATCTCGGTTACGTTCTGTAATATCTAAAAACGCACCGATCACACCTCTAATTTGATTTTGGCTATCTCGTAGGGGGGTCGCATAGGAAAGTAATTGGTGCAATGTGCCATCGGGTAGCAGAATGTCAAACTCTGCGTCTCGCACATCTATCCCTAATCTGCCAGCCACCTGCATGGGTAAGTCATCAGCCAACATTTCCTGTCCATTCTGGAAGACGCGGTAGGAAGGCTGCTCATCCGTAGGCGCACTTTTCGAGATGTTTTTGCCGGAGTCAACACCGAGCAGTTGGCGCAGGTAAGCATTGTTCTGCATTTGGGTACAGGTTGGATCATTGGCGATCGCAATACCCACAGGCATCATGTCTAACAAGCCTTGCAGTTCAGCAACTCGGTTGGTCAAATCTCGGTTTAGTTGTTGAATTGCTGCCTCTTGTCGTCGTAGATCTGCAACTGTATGGCTCAATTCCAGTTCCAGCCATCTGCGATCGGTAACATCTCGCCAGGAAGCAACAAAACCATCATTTAATTTGGCTGCGCGAATATCAAATGCCCGCACCAGATACTGCTCGCCATAGGTGTCATCATAAATTAGTGAATCTTTAATCAACGGTTCAGCCGTTTCAACCAATCGGCAATACTCCTCAAACAAACCCGATTCACGATGAGCGGGCAGCACCTCGCATAATCCTCGACCAATCTGCATTTCTTTGGTCATTCGGTTGTTTTTACACGCCGCTTCATTAAGATAATCAATCCGAAAGTCTACAATCTGCCCCGACTCGTCCCTTATGGCTGAGAAGATGCCGAAACAGTCCAGCATATTTTCAACCGATGTTTGAAACTGCTCCTGGCTGCGAAGTAGTTGCTGACGCAGTTGTGCATTGTCGATCGCACTCCGCATTGCCAAACGCAAATCATCGGGGGTTATCCGGTCTTTCACTAAATAATCTGCGGCCCCATTTTTAAAGGCCCGTGCTGCTCGCTGTGCATCGTCACTGTCAATCACAACGATGGGGGGACAGCGATCGCCCATCTGTGCCTTCAATTGACAAAGCAATGCAATGCTATTAGAGTGAGGAAGGCAAAATCCGAGAAGAATGCCATCAAACTGTTGCGATTCGGACAGCGTCAAAATTGAGGTGTTATATCGGTCTGGCCAAATCCTGTATTCAACACTTCTATCCTGCTGTAATTGCTGTCTATAGTCCTTATCACTTTCATCTGAGTCAGAAATGACAAGGAGCGTTCGCTGAGTTGACATATGGAAACCTAACTTGCAGGGTTAAAGCGAAGCGATCGAACTACAGAATTTGAAATATCTTTCATCGAAGTTCATATAAGCATAGCAATTTTATACTGAGTTGCTGTCTAGCGGAGAATTGAACAAACCACTCCAGGCACTCCTGTACGCTGAGGTAAGAGGAGTAGAGAGTTATACGGTTGAATGCAAGTTGATATTAAGAGAGCATTTGTTTTGTCGCTTCAATCAGCTTTCCCAAGCTGTTACGCATCAGGACTTATATCATGTCCGGTTAAACACCCATCGTTAGGATTGAC
>DATNQL010000480.1:0-7389 GCA_036704025.1 Stenomitos sp. | reverse complement strand
GAGATGGGATGGCGCACACCTTGAACGGCTGCCACCGCTCCCCAACCGAACTTACCACCCTCCATAATCCCCGCGTCTAGCTCCACTTCTCCTTGAGTGTTGAGAACTGAGCCAAAGCCAGCGTTAAACGTCGGGTCGGTTTCGAGAACGCGAATGGCTGCCTCGACGGCTTCTTTGGCACTGCCCCCGGCAGTCAGCACGGCCCAACCTGCCTCGACGGCTGCCAAGCAGCCAGCATGGTTGGCTTCAACCTTGTCCTCAGTGATGGTTTTCGCTCCACCATGAACAATGATCGCTAATGTCATCTGTGTCTCCTACTCAATTTTTGTTGATTTTTCGTAAGTGTTGGAGGTGAAACGGCGAGAGTCAATCAGTCGCACCCACTGCTGTGTCGTAGCAGATATAACCCTAAGCGCTCAGTTGGTGAAATTAAAGAGAGCCAGAACTTCATTATTGATCTGATTAACTATCACCCTATCCAGTGGATGAGATAGTTCTTTATTCGTGAACTCCTCACACGTAAAAAGCATTGGATGCTTCTCTCCTAATTCAACCGGAGTTGCAAACATGAAAGCTTTATCCTTGGAGGTGTTTTACCGATGCTCGAAGAAGGATTTTGCATTAAGTTACATTATTAAGCTTAATACAAAACTCTTTATTATTGCCTGTTGTGTGCATCTGCCAAGAATTCAGTGTGTTCAAAAGTACAAAACCAATTAACCCAAAAATTATTCTCTAGATAGAAGTTGGGATAAGTCCTACCCAGTAGTATTGTGAATAAACAAAGATATTTCCTGCTAAAGGAAACTGTAAGCTTAGGTTCATCAAGAGAAAAGTATGCAATTTCAAATTGAATGCAACACGCTAAAAACTTACCCAACATGCTTAATCTGTAATGAAAAATTTGAGATGAAGCAAGCCAGAGTCATTGTCTGTGATGATCAGGGTGATAGTTATGGGGATATATGTCCCCAGTGTATAGCGATGGGTTTTCATTGGATAGGAAAACACGTCCAAGAGCTTGCGCCACGCGTTTAGTTTCTTAATTTGACTCATCCATGTTTGAGCATAAGGTAATTGCCTTTTGCATCTCTACGCCAAGGAAGAATCCAACCCAGTTTAGAGTGCATCAAGAGTCATTTGAGCTCCAAGACCTCGGAGTACATATCCTTCCCTTTGTGAAACAGCTTATTGTACTTTTGTTAGGATGCTTAAGCTGCGGCGCATCTAAATTACATATAAAAATTTTTGAAAGGGGTGTGGGGTGTAGGGTGTGGGGTGTGAAGGTATACAAATTAAATGCGTAACAGTTTATCCCAATTCCCTCAATGGCTGCTATCGGTGGATGCTCCTGACTTTCCTGCTTTCTGCTCTATCCTCTCTCAGGAACAACTGAGAATGAAACAGCCTTAAGGATTAATAATGCCGTAGTAAATGGCTAATACAAAAACAAAAATTGCTAAAAAATCCCAGCTACAATTTTAAATCGTAATCGGCTCATCGTTTTTATCCTATAAATTTGAAGTCTAGATTTCTTATATATTTGATTAAATCAATAAAATCAACCTCCTACTTTAGAGCAAAATCAGATTAATTTTCCTAGTGTTCTTGGATACGCAAGACAGGCGCAAATTGAATACCTTTAGACAACAGATGTCGCCAGTCATCAGATTTCCTTACCGGAACTCGTTATCTCGTGAGGCTTGATGTCCAGCCCAGTTGTAGTGATTTCATCAGGAAATCTGTACGCCTAGAGGATGAAATAATAGGCCAAAAACACTCGATGTTACCCTTCTCCTCTTATCGGCAGATGAGCTAATCAAATTTCTATGCCACACTCGAAAAATTAAACATATCCAGAAGTTTTTCATGGCATTAGAGGGAGTGATTTTAGACGTTGATGGAACCTTGGTTTTGAGCAATGATGCTCATGCTCAAGCCTGGGTTGAGGCATTTGCAGAGTATGGCTATGAAGTTCCTTTTGAGCGCGTGCGACCCCTCATCGGTATGGGTGGAGACCAAATTATTCCTAAAATAGTGCCGGAACTTAACGATCAGGAGGGAACTGGAAAGGCGATCGCACAGCGACGAAAAGAACTGATTATCAACAAATTTGGACCCCAGCTTACCTCTACGAAGGGCACCAGAGATTTAGTGTTAAAGATGCGGAAATCGGGTCTACATCTGGTTATTGCCAGTTCAGCGACGACTCAAGAGCTTGACATTTTACTCAAGGTTGCCCAAGTCGATGATTTGCTCCAAGAAGCAACCACATCGAGTGATGCGGACGCCTCTAAACCTGCTCCCGACATTGTAGAAGCCGCCTTGAGCAAGGGGAAATTGGAGCCTAACAAAGTAGTGATGTTAGCAGATACGCCCTACGATATTGAATCAGCACGCCAAGCGGGAGTGGATGTGATTGCTCTACGGTGCGGTGGCTTTAGTGACGAGCAATTATCGGGAGCGATCGCTATTTACGATGACCCGGCTGATCTGCTGAAGCACTATGACGATTCTCCTCTTGCTCAAGCGACTTGAATCAAAATGGGTGTGGTCATCAGTAGTTGGTTGAGACTGACGCACAGACATGGGGACGCTCCCGACGCGGAGAAAGTTTCTGGACATCACCAACTGGTTTTGACTGCACCCAATCAAAATTGGCAGAACTGGCTCGAATTACATGAAGAAGGCGCACTTGCCTGATTTTTGGACGTTAAATTCTGTTCCCCCTGGCGTTGGAAGTTCGAGAAGACGACTCCGCCGATTTTGCCTCAGTCCTGTCAAGATCCGATGCTTACTGTTTAGATTCATGCTTAAGATAGATTGACAAAGAATTACCGATATTCAAACAAGGTTAAAATCAATAGCACAATCAACTAGCTTGCATAAACGTAGAGAATGAAACGCCTGATTGTTTGCTGTGATGGAACTTGGCAACAGTTAACCAGTCCTTGTCCAACCAACGTCGTTAAAATTGCACAAGCCATTCAACCGTTCGCGAGTGATGGAACTCCTCAGATCCTCTACTATGAGGAGGGCGTTGGTACGGAAAATGAAGCAGACAAACTTTTCGGCGGCGCTTTTGGCAAAGGCATTGACGACCATATCCAAGATGCCTATCGCTTTCTTTGCCTGAACTATGTTGAGGGAGATGAGATTTACCTCTTTGGCTTCAGTCGCGGTGCTTATACGGTCAGGAGTTTGGCTGGACTCATTTATAATTCGGGTCTGCTCAGACGTTACCACATCCGCCAAGTGCCAAAAGCATATGAATTGTACACGAGCCGGGGCAGCAAACCCAGTAGCCAAGAAGCCATAAAGTTCCGACAAGACTATGGCGATCGCGTCCCAATTACCCTTCTTGGTTGCTGGGATACAGTGGGTTCTTTGGGGATTCCTGATTTAACGCCTTTCCTGCATCTCGATCAAAGAATTAATAGTAAATACAGATTTCACGACACGCAGCTTAATCCCATGATTAAATACGCCCTCCATGCTGTGGCCGTTGATGAGGCGCGTAAAGTCTTTGATGTGACGCCGATGGTAAAAGACCCAGATGCGAAAGATCAATTTCTACATCAAGTCTGGTTTCCAGGGGATCATGGCTGTGTTGGGGGCGGGTTGAAGGAGCATAGTCCGTTATCGGATACCGCATTGAAGTGGATGATGGACTCTATTGGCTCCCTAGGACTGGGTCTGGAGTTTGATCTCAGCCATATTAATCCAACAGTTGACCCTGATTCTTGCTGCGATTTTCATACGGTTGCCAAGACTCTGATCGGTAAGGCAACCTTATTGGCGGGTTTCAAACTCCGGGATGTTAGCGATCCGTTTGAAGACTTGCATGAAAGTGTGATAGTCCGGTGGAAAACGCGATCGGATTACCGACCGGAAAACTTGAAAAAGTATCTAGCTCAATTGGAACTCTAGCCCACGTTTTGAATGACGACCTTAACACACCGACTGGCGTGACACACTTAATTGGGTGGATTAGGACATTGGGAGCAATTCAAGGAGGCGGGGACGCACAGAGGGGGAGACGCGGAGAAAGAATTCAGACTGTGACACTCACCCCGAGGAATAGATTGGAGGAAGATTATCAAGGGACTTAAAGCATAGTCGCAGCATCGGCATCCAAACATAATATTGCTTGAGCTTGTGTCCGCAGGATGGAAGCCGGGTAATCTTCAAAGATTGAACCCTGCAACATCGTTTTTACCGCCGATGCTTTATGTTTTCCTGGTGCAAGACAGAGGATTTTTTGAGCCGAGCAAAGCATAGGAATGGTCAGCGTAAATGCATACTGTGGGACAGCTTCAAGAACGGGAAAATCACCGCTTTTCATTTGTGCAAGACGCGTAGACTCGTCAAGCTTGACTAATTTCACATGATGAGGGTCATTAAAATCAGCAACCGATGGCTCATTAAAAGCCAAATGTCCATTTCCTCCAACTCCTAAGCAACATAAGTCAATGGCTTGTGCTTGTAAAAGTTGGGTGTAACGTAAGCATTCATCCAACGGTTGCCCTGCGTCACCTTCAAGGTAGTGAAATTGAAACGGGGTGACTCGATTTTCCACGCGCTCTTTTAAATAGCGACGGAAACTTGCAGGATGTTCGCTATCAATTCCGAGAAATTCATCGAGGTGAAAACAGGTCACTTTAGACCAATCCACACCTTCTAAAGCGGTTAGAGCATCTAGAAATTTGATTTGTGAATTGCCGGTTGCCAAAATAATGGTAGCTGTACCTTTTTGGAGCAGTACAGACTGCAAATAGTTCTGGCAAAGCTGCGCCGCATCTAAAGCCAGTTCAGCTTCATTTTGATATTGACGGACTGATAGAGCATCGACGCGAAAGGTTTCTTGGGGTGTATGCAACATGATGGTGCTTTTTGAGCTACCTGTAGGGTGCGTCGCGACGCACCCTACTTTTTACTCTAGCCGACTGGGTATTGTTTTAAATTGATTTGGAGAGCCGAGGGAGTAATCTTGAATCTGGAAGTCACCAAAGGGTTTCTTTTCTAAACGCGATCGCAGTGCTTCGTCGAGAACGACTCCTGGCGTTTCTTGTTTCACACCAATGATAATTACACTTCTTTGGTAAGACGTTTCATCCTGATTTGAATTACAATTTTCAGAGCGATACTGGCCTAAATTTAATAAACGATAATTTTGGACGCTGGGCACCTGACTAAATAATTTTTTACCTAAAAGTTGGATTTGCTTAGCTCGTTCAAACGCCCGACGTTCTTCTTGGGTAGGCGACCCTTCACAAGAGGCTGTTCCTACGGCAATAATCTGACTGGGATTTTCCATAATCCGCTGAATTCCTTCGGATTCGAGGTCAGATTTTAAAGTATCCAGCGGAATCAGGCGATCGTTATGTTTCACTTGATAGGAACTGCCAAATTGCCATTTATATTCTCTGGAAAGAACCGCTACGTTGAACTCAGCCGTTCTTCCTTGACTATCGGCTCCTTCTACATAAGGAAAGTAATCAACCTCTCCTTTTTCTTGGGGAATTTGAGCATTTTTAGGCCACGAACGCCGGGAAGTAGAGTCGGAGTCGGAGTCGAAGAAAGCTAAGGCGGCTAAACCGATTAATCCTAACAGTAAGAGAACTGCCAAAAAAGCCAGGGGGTACAATTTGTCTCGCTGATTTTGTTGAGATGGTAACGGTTGAGTGCTAGTCAAGCCCATTTTATGCAGCAGAAATGCCCAAAAAGCGAAAAAAGGCCATGGTTCTCGCTGATTTTGTTGGGGTGGTAAGGCGGTTTTGGCTTGTGGCGGTGGCAATTGTTGAGTGCGAGGAGTACCCACCACATTGACGGTTTCCACCGTACTTAAACCCGGTTGACGTTCGAGTTCGGCAAGACGATCTAAAATGGCTTGAGCATTGGCAGGACGTTGATTGGGGTCGCGTATCATCAGCCAATCGACCAAATTCAACAGTCCCGGTGAAATCCCGGAGGTATGACTGCGCCAGTTCAACTGATCTAACCGGGCATCATACATCGTATTGGGATACTGTCCCGTCAGTAAGAAGACAAAGGTGCGTCCTAAAGCGAAGAAATCGGATTGTACCCGTGCTTCTCCATTTGCTTGTTCAGGAGGGGTGTAGCCAGAGGAGACAATAGCTGTGATACCCTGTCCAGAACCCAGTTTGGCGAGGTAGGTTCGGGTGACTTCCCGCGCTGTGCCAAAGTCAATTAACACCAACTGACCCCCCCCTGCCTCCTCACTAAAGCTCCGGCCTTGGTAAGGGGGAGTACGCAGCATGATGTTAGAGGGTTTAATATCGCGATGCAGGTAATGCTTGTCGTGTACCAGCTTTAAAATGAGAGCAAGCTGCTTTAACCAGGCGATCGCCTCCGCTTCAGTAATCGGGCGATTCCCTCGCGCTTCCATCCACTCCTCTAAGTTGGAGCCTTCGATTTTTTCCATGACGATGCAGTGTAAGGGCACTCCCATTCGGGTTTGATACGGGAAGTAGCCATCCACTTTGGGAATACCGGGATGAGAAAGCTGTCCCAATACTTCTGCTTCTTGTTTGAAGAGTTCTACGGCTTTTGCATCGCTGTTGAGATTCTCTTTGAGGACTTTGAGGATTTCGGGCGTACCCTGTTCGTCCGATTCGTAGATTTTGCCAAAGCCACTTTTGTCACTCAAAAGGCGCGTTACCCGATAGCGTCCATGTAAGAGTAAGTCAGAACCACAGCTTTCACAGAAGCGGTTGCGTGCGTTATCGGGATCGTCGGGTTTAGGGCAGGTGGGGTTAATACAGAGGGACATGGATAGCTTTATGAGCGCAATATCACCACTATAAATAAGGAATCGCTAAGGCTCTACTTTCTGACAGCCAGTTCTGCGCGCTCGTTCGGGTATTCTTTTGGGCAATCCTGGTGTGTGCAGTTTCCCTGTGGTGGAGAATTTCTCGTGCAAACTCTGAGATTGGCTTTTTTCCTGTGGTAGAGGTGCTTCCATTCTCGGTACGTTATAGTGTGTTAGCCAACTTGACGTTTAACGAACCACAGAGGCACGGAGAACGCGGAGGAGGGAAGAGAGTTGGAGAGTTTTTTCAAGTTCTGATGCTGCCTACGCCAGAGAAAAATTCGGTTGTTTCAAGGGGTAAAAACCGTGTCGTTACCCAATTACCTCAGCCAATTTGGGTCATGGGGTTGAAAAAATTAGTTTCACCTGATGTGATTGCGCCGATTGTGGTTGGTCTTTTGGCAATCTTGGGATGGGATATTTTTGTGCGGGTGACAAAGATGCCACCTTACTTGCTGCCAGGGCCATTTTTAGTGTTACAGACGCTGATTCGAGATTGGAATGAACTGTTTCCATCACTGATGATTACCCTGCAAATTACGATCGCAGCGTTTGTG
>DATNQL010000479.1:0-7995 GCA_036704025.1 Stenomitos sp. | reverse complement strand
GGGTATTTGGCTTCACCCACTCGTCCGCTGACCCCCTCACCTCACCATCTCAAGCCGGTGGCAATTGCCAATCGCTTAGATGCCCCCATTTGGCTGAATGAAAAGATAGTCGGGGTTGTTTGCTACGAACACCTCATCCCCGCCGCCCCGTCTTGGACACCACAAGATGAAAACTTTGCCAGTGTGATCGCCAATTTAGTCGCTATAGCGCTAGAAGTGAATGGGAAGCTGACGCCCCAGAACTATGATCCGAGTCGCTATCCCCTGAACGTCAACGTGAGCGAATCTCTAATTCGCGATAGTGCCGCTATTGTAGTACCCGAAGTGTCTAGCAGCAGCCGAGCCACAGCCTCTAGTGGATTAACCACTCCATTAGTAGAGCGGGACGCACCTAAGCCTCAGGACTACAAAAATGATCAATCCACTACTGCTCCCGCCGACAGTCAAGCGAGTTACCGATTCGTAGCCCCCAACCCCACCGAACTGATTTGCCACTATACACCGGAAGGCATTTTTGTAGAGGCTTCGCCCGCTTACTGCACACTCCTAGAATACGCACCAGATCAGCTAATCGGACGTTCAGTATACGACTTTTGTCATGCTCAAGATAGAGTCGCGCTCCGACAATCCCATTCCAGCCTTCTCCACCAGCAGCCGAGCGAACCCATTCACTACCGCATTCGTCGTTCAAACGGTAAGTATGTTTGGCTGGAAACGACGCACCACACCATTCATCATCCTGATACAGGCGGTGTGGCAGAAATTGTTGCCCTTTCGCGGGATATTACCCAGCCCAAACAGACAGAGGAAGCCTTACGCGCCAGTGAGCGCCAGCTCCAGAAACTAACGGCTAACGTTCCAGGCATTCTTTTTGAATGCTTGCTGCGAGCGGATGGTTCTATGTCTTTCCTGTTTATCAGTCGTGGTGTACGCGAAATCTGCAAACTAGAACCGAAAGAAATTCAGCACCATCCTGAAGTACTGATTAATTTAATTCATGCTGATGACCGTCTCCGTTTCAATCGCTCTGTTGCTCGCTCCGCCAAGCGGCTACAACCTTGGAGATGGGAAGGGCGGATTATTTTAGCATCCAGACAAGTGAAATGGATTCAAGCTGCTTCTCGACCAGAATTGCAAGCCAATGGCGATATCTTTTGGGATGGCGTTGTCATCGATATCTCGGAACGCAAGCAAGCCGAAGCCATTTTACATGAGAGCGAAGAGCGGTTTAGAGCCACCTTTGAGCAAGCCGGTGTGGCGATTGCTCAAGTCGCAGCTAATGGTCAATTTCTGCGAGTTAACCCAAAACTGTGCGACATCATCGGTTATAAGCGCAGAGAGTTACTCACCAAAACCCTTGTAGAAATTACCCACCCAGAGGATCGGGCTGCCACTCAGGCTTACCTTAGAGAATTTTTTAACGGTGAGAGGGAAACCCTCAACTTTGAGCAACGCTACGTCCACAAAACGGGTTCTTTGATTTGGGCAAAGGTGACGGTGTCCCTGGTTCGAGAACCGTCAGGAATTCCCCAATATTGCATTAGTGTGATCGAAGATATCACGGAGCGTAAACAAGCGGAAGCCCAGTTACACCAAGCGAACCATGAGCGGATTAATCTTTTAGAAAGCATTACTGAAGCCTTCTTTGCTGTGGATCGGGAGTGGCGATTTACCTACATCAACTCCAAAACCGAGCAATTGCTATCCCGCCCCGCCGAAGAATTACTGGGTCAAAGTCTTTGGGAAGCGTTTCCCTATGCCGTGGATTCCCAATTTGAACGGCAGTATCGTCGAGCTGTTGCCGAGCAAGCCAGCGTCAAATTTGAAGAATTTTATCCCCCATTACAGCTATGGCTACAAGTTCGTGCCTATCCTTACGAAGGGGGTTTATCCGTTTACTGTAGTGATATCACGGAACGAAAACAAGCTGAAGCAGGGCTGCTCAAGCGATCGCGTCTCTCTAGCCTCGCCGCCGAAGTGGGAATTGCCCTTGCCAATGGTGGCACCTTACTGAGAATTTTGCAACTTTGCACCGAGGCGATGGTGCAACAACTTCACGCCAGCAGTGCGACGATATGGACATTCAATCCGGCCTCACAACGGCTAGAACAGCAAGTCGCAACCGGTCAACGTTTTCCTCTACAACCTGAGCTGATCAATGTAGTTGCACAAACTCGTCAACCTTACTGGACTTCTGACGAGGCTGGAGCCAATGTCTCCACCACTTCTTCTCCATCTTGCCTCTCCCATCATTTTTCGGGATATCCCTTGGTGGTGGAAGACCGACTGATGGGCGTTATGGCGGTGTTGGGCAATCAGCCTCTTTCCGAAGACGCCCGTGATACCCTGAGTTGGGTGGCGAATGCGATCGCCATTGCCATTGATCGATATTGGGCACGTTCAGAACTCCTAACCCGTCGAGAATCCCTTCTATTTGGGTTAGCCAATCAAATCCGCAACTCCCTAGAACTCGATATCATCCTGGAAACCGCTGTCCAGTCCATTCGCAGCCTGTTTCAGATTGACCGATGTCACTTTTTATGGTATTGCCACCATGAAAGTGAGCCGTATTGGGATGTTGTCCACGAAGCCAACAATCCCAACCTCAAAAGCCATCTGGGTCGATACACCCTGACTCAGGTGAGGCTGTCGGCGGATCGACTGCTCAATCGGCAAATCATTCAAATTGATCAAGTCGAGACATTCAGAAATCCTCGCTTGCGGAAGTTTTTACTCAACATGGGCTACACCTCCGTCTTATCCATACCGATTAAGACTCATGGCGGAGCCATTGGGGTGATTAGCTGCGGTCATTGTACAGGACCACGACCTTGGGATGAAAGCGAGGTCGAACTGCTACTGGCGGTTGTTGCCCAACTGGCCATTGCCCTCGATCAGGCAGAACTCTACGCCAAGGCTCGTCAAGCAGCGGCTGAGGCTCAAGCCAAAGCCCAAGAGGTAGAACGTGCGCTCCATCAACTCCGCACGACCCAAGCCCAGCTCGTGCAGAGCGAAAAAATGTCTAGCTTAGGACAGCTTGTGGCGGGTGTAGCTCACGAAATTAACAACCCGATTAACTTTATTCACGGCAATCTAGCTTACGCTGGCGCTTATATTTACGACTTGCTCAACCTGTTGCACCTTTATCAGGAACACTACCCCGTACCGCCTACCGCCATTGCCGAACAAGCTGAAGTGATTAACATCGACTTTATTGCCACCGACTTACCTAAATTACTGGGTTCCATGCAACGGGGAACAGACCGTATCCGCTCCATCGTCCAAAGCTTGAGGAAATTCTCCAGGGCTGACGAAGCCGATATGAAGAAAGTTGACGTGCATGAAGGGATTGAAAGCACTTTATTGATTTTGCAACATCGGTTAAAGGCGAAAGGAAAACAGCCGGAAATTAGCATCTTCAAAGAATATGGCATCCTACCCCCGATCGAGTGCTATCCGGGAGAGCTCAATCAAGTATTCATGAACATTCTGATTAATGCCATTGAAGCGCTCAAGCCCTTAGATATTGGCATTCAATCTCACTCCTCTCTGTTTGTGCCTCACCCTTCGCCGACCATCACGATTCGCACTCATATCTTAGAGTATTGTGAATCCCGTACTCTGACAGACGATTCAGTCGGTGCCAGCGCCCAAAAAGCGTTGCCGGAGAAAACCGTAGAGCATTCGACCTCTAGCCGACCCAAAACAGAAACTTTATCCCGGCAAAGCTGCCAAAGAGTGGTCATCCAAATTTCTGATAATGGCCCTGGCATGACCGAGTCCGTCAAGGCCAAGTTATTCGATCCCTTCTTCACAACTAAACCGGTTGGACAAGGTAGCGGATTAGGATTATCGATTAGCTACCAAATTATCGTAGAACACCATCACGGAATTTTGACCTGTACTTCCACACCGGGACAAGGGACTGAGTTTTGGATCGAAATCCCGATTCAGCAAGTTCTTTGATGAAACTATGAGCATCGACTCAAAACGTCAAGTGCATACCGTCTAAATTTAAAGGAAAGATGAAAAAATTGTTAATAACTCTAGATATTGAATAGCATTGACTTGTATAGCTCTGTATAGAGAAGGACAAAACTGGGCGACTCAGTCGCGCACAATTGATCCATTAGTTAGAAAGCTTTCCCTCGAGTTCATTCCTCACTTAACCACTGTGAAAAGCTCAAGTTTTGAGCCATAATCCGTGTTGCCTGATTAAATCAAGTTCTTCCATTCGTTTTTTCGAGGAACTATGCAGAAAACATTAAGATGTGCTAGTATTTTCGGAAATTTATGCTACTTAAAATTGCTGCCGATCATTACTTTGGCACTCTGTTGTGACCTCGATAAAATTATCTCTGTACGGGAAATTAATGCTGCCGTCATCAATATTAGTGGACGACAGCGGATGCTGTCCCAACGATCAGCTCTGTTTGCGTTAAGACTCGTTTCTATTCAAGACCAAGGGGAACAAGAAAAGCTGCGCCAAAAAATGTTAGCAGCTATCGACTTGATGGAAAAATCACACAACGGATTGATTAAGGGAGATGCAAAGATGAGGCTACCTGGTCAGCCCTCTGAGCCAATTCAAGCCATTTATTTTGAAGCCCCTTTTTATCTCGATCAACAAATCCGTCACTACATCTCTCAAGTAAGAGCTTTAGCTCAAGTTCCTAGCTCAGAACTGACCCCAAATCATCCTCATTTAACCACGATTCTGAACGCTTCCGAGAAAGACCTACTTGAAGCTTTGGAGGCTTTAGTCAGTCAATATCACAAAGAAAGCGATGAGGCTCAACTCGAAGTTGAACTGTACCAGGCTCAACTTTATCAAGAAAGTTGTGCTGCCACAGCTGCGGCTCAAGCCCATGCTCAACAGTTAGAAAAAGCCTTGTTGGACTTGCAACGAACTCAAGCCCAGCTCATTGAAACGGAAAAGCTTTCAAGTATTGGTCAGATGGTTGCGGGTGTTGCCCACGAAATTAATAACCCCGTCAGTTTCATTTACGGCAATTTGCGCTACGCCAGTGACTATGTTCAAGATTTATTAGCGTTGCTGAACCTCTATCAGGAGT
Source organism: Stenomitos sp. (assembly GCA_036704025.1). Lineage (GTDB taxonomy): Bacteria > Cyanobacteriota > Cyanobacteriia > Cyanobacteriales > Coleofasciculaceae > Allocoleopsis. Next base: position 2,920 of record DATNQL010000479.1, on the reverse strand, counting down.
ACTACGGAAAACACTATCCACCAGTACAGGCCAAAATTGAAGCGATTGACCTAGATTTTTTGCTCAAAGATTTACCTAAAGTTTTAGAATCCATGCAAGTTGGAGCTGATCGGGTTCGCCAAATTGTCCTGTCGTTGCGTAACTTTTCTCGTACCGATAGCTTGTTAATAGAAGCCATTGATCTTCATGAAGGAATTGATAATACTCTGCTCATCCTGCAAAACCGCTTAAAACCTCGCTATCATCGTCCCGGCATTGAAGTGGTTAAAGAATATGGTGACTTGCCGTCCGTGGAATGTTATGCCGGACCCATTAATCAGGTATTTATGAACCTTTTAAGTAATGCCATTGATGCTGTCGAGGAAGCCCCCCATCACCTCGGTCGTATTACCATTCAGACAAGTCTGAATCCTGATTGTTCTCATGTCATTATCCGAATTACTGACAATGGCTCAGGCATGACGCCAGACATTAAAGCACAACTGTTTGATCCGTTTTTCACCACTAAGCCAATTGGTAAAGGCACGGGGTTGGGGCTATCCATTAGCTATCAAATTGTGGTGGAGAAACACGGGGGCAGCCTCCGGTGCGAGTCGGCACCAGGTCAAGGCACAGAGTTTTGGATTGAACTTCCACTCCAAGTGAGTCAGAGTGTATCTCCCCTCAAATCTGCCGCGATGGCTTTATAAGGATGAAGGATGAAGAATAAAAAGAGTTTCATACTTCATACTCCATACTTTATGTTTTATACTGATTTCGTTAAGCTTTATGAGACCCTTTGTAGATGCGCTCCTGCTGTTCCGGTGTAATCCATGCAGCCCTCGAAAACATCGCTTGAGGTGCCATGTACTTACCCATCGTCGGGTTGTACTCTAAAACCTGTCCCGTTTCAATTTCATAAACCCAGCCATGTAGTTGAATTTGTCCACTTTTGAGTCGAGATTGGATGACTGGATAAGTTCGTAAATTTTCCAATTGGGTGAGAACGTTCTCTTCAATCGCCGCATTGAGTAGTTCTTCACCCTCATAGTTTTGATAGTGCTCTTTCATAATCCGACGGGTGGCTTCAGCGTGCTTGAGCCATTGGTAAACCGTTGGCATTTCATCCGCGAGCTTATCAATTTTCAGTAGCCCTTTCATGGCTCCACAGTGAGAATGACCGCAAACGATAATGTCCTGAACCCCTAAAGCATGAACCGCATACTCAACGGCGGCTCCTTCGCCCCCATTGGTTGCCCCATAAGGCGGAATGATGTTGCCGGCATTGCGGATGATGAACATTTCACCCGGTTCGGTTTGGGTGATCAGATTCGGGTCAATCCGGGAGTCGGAGCAAGTGATGAACAGAACTCTCGGCTGCTGGCCTTGAGACAGCAGCTCAAAGAGATCACGGTGGGTGTTAAAGTAGTTGGTCTGGAATTCATGTAGCCCTTGAATGATCCGCTTCATTAGTTCAAATTGCTCCAAGATAAAAAAGATACATTTCTATACATATAGCGAGTTTAGGTGGCAAATGGGACAAGAAGGGCTGAAAAATTTTTCTGGATATAGGGTAACACCGTGTAATGATTGGATGGGTTGCTGTATGACTCTGAATACTCAGGCTCAGCCCTGACCGTAACGGAGCTGACCTGGAAGCCTTAGAGTCAAAGACTTGGAGTAGTGCGTCAGAAAATAGGAGCTAGAGTGGGAACTGACAAAATGTAATAATGTACTTGGCTGGAATCGGGTCAGGGAATAATAATTATCTTACTTTTTAGTACCTAAAAAGAAAAGCCTATTCAAGGCTAAAGGGTGGCGTGAGAGTGTTCATTCCTCTGTATTTTTTCTATGGCTTTGCGCGTTCAATCAAAAAGATTGGATTAAGAGTAAAAAATACTACAATTCTTACTTTTATAATTCGGTTACTATTTCTACAGTTTATTTAAAAGACTGTTACCAAATATCAAGTTGCAAGAATGAAACTTTTATAAAGCTTAACAGTTTATTGACTAGGGATGAGGAATTAGTGATTGGATTAAGAATTGAGCGGAAGACTGGGAAAATTTTTGGGAGATGTCCCTGTGTCCTGCTTTTTCAAGCCTCAGTCCTTAGTCTCTTCATGGTGATGGTCAGCGTTTTAACGCATAGCCATCAACCTTCAATCAAGCTAGTCAATTGAAGCGCCAGGATGGTGATAGGCGCTTTTGCATGATCTCCAGAGCAAGAACATTTCGGGAACAGTCGAGAGATGAGTCAAACAAGCCAGCCCTGTGTTAGTCCCGGTGCCAGTGTGCGCGTCGGAATTCTCCACTCGTTAAGTGGAACGATGGCGATTAGTGAGGCATCGTTAAAAGATGCAGAGTTGATGGCGATCGCAGAAATTAACGCGACTGGTGGTGTCCTCGGCAGAACCATTGAACCCGTGATCGAAGATGGGGAATCTGACCCCATAACCTTTGCCCTAAAAGCCAGAACCCTGATCGAACGAGACAAGGTGGCGACGATTTTTGGTGGCTGGACTTCATCGTGTCGCAAATCAGTCTTACCTGTTTTGCAAGAACACAACGCGCTACTCTGGTATCCCGTTGAATATGAAGGGCTAGAATGCTCACCGCATATTTTCTACACCGGCATTTGTCCCAACCAACAAGTTGGCCCAGCCGTTGATTGGTTACTAGAACACGAAGGAACCTGCTTTTATTTAATTGGCTCTGACTATGTTTTTCCCCGAACCGCGAATAAAATCATGAAAGCTCAGCTGATTCGCAAAGGCGGTACGGTAGCTGGGGAAGAATATGTGCCTTTGGGAACTACAGAATTTGGCAATGTGATTCGACGCATCCAGGAAATTAAGCCCCATGTTGTATTTAATGCCTTAAATGGTGATAGCAATTTGGCTTTTTACCAACAATATAAAGAGGCGGGGATTAATGCCGAA
>DATNQL010000478.1:0-2671 GCA_036704025.1 Stenomitos sp. | reverse complement strand
ATTATAGATGATCACAGAACACTGCGTAATTGTTCAGATTGGTTGGCACGTCATCCGGCTGTAAATCCGGCTCCGATTTTAGAATCCTACAGTGATGATGTACAGGAACAGCGTGAAGAACCGGCTGTTGTTGAGCAGGAGTCAAATTATTTTGATGGAAGCCCAGACGTTACAGTGCATGAGGTCACACCTGTAGATGGGGGAGCAAATCAACAGGAGAATCGGTATGTACGGCTGGCAGAAGAATTACAAAAACAATCTAATCAGGAACGTTTGACATATAAATTTAATGAAATTGAAAGAATAATTGAAGATAAACTGCCTAAAGCTGCACGAGAGGATCGGTCGTGGTGGTCAAATGATGAGTCTCAATCGTGGGTAGGTGTAGGGTGGTATGTACTGAACATTAACATGATTGAACATATCGTTACTTTTGTTCGCAAACCATATGCCAAAGAATACACAGAATTTTTCCAAGACCTTCTTGAAGAGTTAAATGAAAAAGCTCCATTTCGAGTTCGATTTCCTTATCAAGATGGTCGGCATTATATCACGGTTGCAACTATACCGGATAGAGGAATGTCAGTTGCTAACTTATCATATTCTTTTAATGAATACTATAGAAGTTTTAGGGTTGAGTTATTTATTGGTAAAAGCGATTGGAGAAAGAATAAGCAGATATTCGACGCTCTTAAACATCATGAGAAAGAAATAGAAGATGTATTGGGAAGTAAACTAATGTGGGAACCTATGGATAACCGACCACCTTCCCGCATTTCACTACCTTATGGCGATGAGATCGTGATCACAGAGGGGGCAGATGAACTCGCAAAGCTTAAAGAGTGGGCAATAGAGGCAATGATTAGATTTCAAAAGGTAATGAATGAGTATGTTAGTAAGTGTTGAGTAGCATCACATCTTAGTAACTTTCTGAAAAACCTAACCCCCTAACCCCCTTCCCTACGAGGGAAGGGGGAACCGGATTCTTATTCTTGCTCCCCTCTCCTCGTAGGAGAGGGGCTGGGGGAGAGGTCATCCAAAATGTAAAAATACAACCGATTATCATACTGTGTTGATGAATAACCTCACTCCCCAACAATCCCCAACACCAAAACAGGAGTTAATTAACAACATCGTTATTGGACAAAAAGTAACCCCAGTCAAAATACAACGCGCCAAAGAACTCCGCCGCCAAATGACCCAGGAAGAAAAAATCCTCTGGCAACACCTTCGCGCTAATCGATTGAATGGCTTACACTTCCGTCGCCAGCAAATTATTGATGGATTTATTACAGATTTCTATTGTCACGCTGCCAGATTAATCATAGAAGTGGATGGAGAGATTCATCAACAACAAGCTGAATACGATGCAGAACGCGATCGCATTTTGTTTGCACGGGGACTGCGGCTGTTGCGAATACAAAATCAAGAAGTGAGACAGAATCTCGATAGGGTGTTAGCCCGTATTTCTACAGCTTGTAGCGAAGAGACCTAACCCCCCAGCCTCCTCACTAAAGCTCCGGTTCCCTGCGAGGGAAGGGGGAGCAAGAATTCCGGCTCCCCTCTCGACTAAAAAATTTACTCTTACTCCCCTCTCCTTGCAGCCGGAGCTTTAGTGAGGAAGGGGTTGGGGGAGAGGTCAATCCGGGTTCCTCACCCTCAATCAACCACTTCTTCTATCCTCTCAGCAGAAACCCCTAAAATTATCGGCAAAGCTTTGGATGAAGGCGGCGTTTGTATTTACACTGAAGACTAAATCCCATAGAACGACGTAATGATGCAAGATATGAGATCAACCCAAGTTCTATAGAGAAAACCTCAAAGCCTCATGAAGTTTAGCGAAATTGTTGAAAAACTCAGTGGTGCGGCTCAGTGCAATAGCCTAACGACCCATCCCAACCTTAATCCAGAAATTGCCTGTATTGTGCCGATTGAAGATACTTCCCCCAGTACCCTCAGCTATATTGAGGGTGCTAAATTTGCGGCTTGGGTGGGGAAAACGGCGGCGAGTGCCTTGGTTTTGCCGATAGATGAAGCATTGCAAACTCAAGCGACAGAAAGAGGGATTGCTTGGATTGCCGCATCTGAACCCCGATTATTATTTGCCAACGCGATCGCACTTTTTTACCAACCCTTCCACCCTGCACCGGAAATTCACCCTACGGCTGTGATTCATCCTTCAGCGGAGATTGGCAAGGATGTTTACATCGGTGCTCATGTGGTGATTCAACCGGGGGTGAAGATTGGCAATCAGGTTTGTATTCATCCCAATGTGGTGATTTATCCAGAGGCGCAAATTGGCGATCGCACTATCTTACACGCGAACTGTACCATCCATGAACGAAGTCGCCTGGGTGCCGATTGTGTGATTCATAGCGGTGCAGTCATTGGTGCAGAAGGGTTTGGTTTTGTACCTGTCCCTGAAGGCTGGTTCAAAATGCCACAGTCTGGCTGTACCGTACTGGAAGATGGTGTGGAAGTGGGTTGCAATACTAGTATTGACCGTCCCGCTGTTGGCGAAACGCGAGTGGGTCGGAATACGAAGATTGACAACTTGGTACAAATCGGTCACGGTTGCCACATTGGTGAAAACTGTGCCTTGGCGGGACAATCCGGGATGGCGGGTGGCGTAAAGGTTGGCAATCGTGTGATTCTCGCCGGTCAATCCGGA
>DATNQL010000477.1:0-1739 GCA_036704025.1 Stenomitos sp. | reverse complement strand
GGCTACTTGATGAAGCTTAAGTATTCTGGATAATATTTTTATATTTTTATATCCCAAACTAAACTTAACAAATAGACACCTTGAAAGGGCTAGTCCTAGCAACCCAGGATTCGCGCAGCCAACATCCCACTTCAATCGCCGAATTCGACCTTTGGCTACTGTTCGGTATTCTGCTGTATTTTTAAAGTGAGAGTGAGTTTTTATATATGTATAATGGTCACCGATTTTTCTGGACAGACGAACGCTCAGGCCATGACCAGTCTGGGAACAGAACCTTCCTTGAAACCGATTGGTCAACCCTCTGTTCCAGCCGGTTACGCCGCCCCAGCTCTTGTGCGAACGAAGGGTGAAACAGAAGACCTTGCGAAAATCTCCAAAGTAGCGGGTAAGGTTTTGCAAGACCCCTTACTGATCAGGTTACTGAGTGACCGAGTGTATCAGCTACTGCTAGAAGATCTACGCCGTCAGCAGGAACGGAGTAGACACTATGGAGGGTTTTTGTAATGACAAATAGTCAAAACCTCAATGGTAAAGTGACTCACGAACTCAACTACGTGACAGCCAATCGGTTTTATGTAGAGATTGAGAGTGAAATCACAGCATCTTTTACGGAGTGCGCGGGTTTAGGTGTCCAGGTAGATAAAGAAACTTACTTTGAAGGAGGAGTCAATGATCAACAGCGGATTTTTCTCAAGCAAGCCAAATTTAGTGATGTGACACTCAAGCGCGGCATTACTAATAATTTGGTCTTCTGGAATTGGCTCAATCAAATATTAGACTCCAATAGTCAAAAAGAACGCCGCAATGTGAATATTCTGGTGTTTAACCAGTCTGGAGAAACTATGCAGTGTTGGACACTGATTGGTGCTGTACCTGTGGGATGGAAAGCACCGTCCTTACAAGCCAATTCCAACACCGCCGCCATTGAGGAGCTTACCCTAGCCTATGAGGGCTTGAAGGTTGTTACTAATTCAAACAGCGGTAAGGCTACTACCAATGTTAAACGTGATGGATCGGGATCTTTCCCCAGTCATTAACCTATGCCAGAATCCTCCCAAGACAACCGATTCAGTTCCAGTGATTCTCAGGGAGAGACAACCTCCTGGCAACCTCCTCTTGGTTTGCAACAGCCTTTAGTTACATCGAATCCCTTAGGGCAGAGCTTCCTGTCACCACAATTTTTGTCCCCTTTGGGATCACAGCCTCTAGGAGGGGGTACTCCCTTAGGAGGATCGGCTCAAGCCTTACCCGATTACAATCTGTCGGAAAATTTTTTCCAAGATTCCCCATCTTTGGCTGAATCTCGCTTATCCCTGAATCCTCCAGAAGTCCCTGTGACGACGGCGGCAGCTACCCCAACAGCCGGGATGGATAGCACTCCAGTGAATATCCAACGTTACCCACAGGAAACTCCTACAGTCCGTGAGCCTGAAAATAACCCAATCCCAGCCGCACCGACTAGCTTGAGCGAAGCGGAACGTCGTCTGCTGGGGGAGGATGCACCAAGCACAACCGAGGAGCTACCAGTTGCCACACCAGAGGAACAACAGGAAGTATCAGATACAGCAGCGCTCAACCCAACAGTTGTACAACCTCAATTAGCAACAGAACCTTTACTTCAAAGGGAAATCGCGATTCCTGAAGTTCCTGAAGCCGTTGAACCCATCAGAGAATCATCGGTTTCTGAGTCGGAATCTAGCGTTCAGATACCTGAAGTGGCTGAGGAACTGCCAGCGATC
>DATNQL010000476.1:0-26223 GCA_036704025.1 Stenomitos sp. | reverse complement strand
TAATACTAAATCGACTCGCGAATTACAAAACCGACTCCTCACTCTGGTAGGAGGGTATTGGGGTGTCGCTGAACGCCTAATTGAACTGGCGAGGCGGAAAACTCCGGATATGGCGGAGAATTGGTATTTGGAGAAGGTGATTTATGATTTAGAGCGCGATCGCTTGTGAGCCGTTCTCAATCGGGCTGGGAGTATATCGTCTACATATCATTCAAGAGGATTTTTGTCAATTCATGCTAACGACGAGGCGATCACAAACTTGACAGGAAAGGGGTCGAGTCGGTTTTAACACAACCTGAGCTTCCTATGGTTTGCGATCGCCTTCCGCCTGAATTCTTGTTGAGCAGCGACAGGAATAAAACCCCTAAATACTGCCAAAGGTAGGGATGGGGCCACCGGTTGGGCGAGAGAATGATGGTAAATCGACCCGTGTAATGTTACGGCTTCTCACCGCGAGGCGATAGCTGACACTTTGTAACTCGGCGTGGAGTTGGCGATTTTCCCGTTGGAGCATCGCGACTTTCTCCCGTACTGGCACCATGCGTTCGGCAAACTTCTGGCGGTAAATCTTGGGCAATTCTTGTACCACCTGTTCTAACATCCGCGAACGCTCGGTTAACTCCTGTACCGACTGCCGCAGTTGATAAATTTCATCATCACGAGTGGTAATCTGGTCTTGATAGAACGTCACCTGCTGCTCAACATCTTGTAGCTGTTCGCGTAAGACACGCATTTGCGCCTGGTGACGCTCTGAAACCTCCGCCGGAGGAGTGAAGTTGGCGTTGCCCTTGACGAGACGAAATAATTCTTGAGACAGCTGCTGCACAAGCTGATCTCTCAGTTGCAACTCTTCTCGCAGACGAGAAACTTCAGCTTGAACCGCATGTAGGGTTGGGGTTTCAGTCTGGATCACGATGGCTTACGGCTCCGATAATAGGGTACTCCCAGTAGCTTAAGCGAACGGGCAGGGTCGCTGGGGCTATGCAGGCTTACGTAGTAAGGGACGATTACAGGAGAGAAGTGATACAGCCTAGCATACCGTCAGACATGGGGTGCATCAAACTCCTGATGCAGCTAATTTACCATTTGCATTGAGTAAATGGCACGGTATGGCGGCTTTTTTTTGATGATTCTGATTAATTTTGGCGATGGAGTTGGGGAGAAGGGGTGAGGAAATTTCTGGTTTCGACAATTTAACAACAGACTGAGCCGTATCCTCATAACTCGATCGCCTTCGATTAAGATTGAGTTGAATTTAGAGAAAGTAGCCGAAATGAGTGCAGCAAGTAGCGACAAAAAAATTAAGTTTGGCACCGATGGCTGGCGCGGGATCATCGCGGATGACTTTACCTTCTCAAATGTGTGTAAGGTAACGCGGGCGATCGCGAGTTATCTAGAAACAGCCTATTCCAAAGACCGACCGGTTTTAGTGGCTTATGATACCCGCTTTCTTGCCGATCAGTTTGCTCAGACTGCCGCCGAAATTCTGGCAGACTTAGGCTGGACGGTGAAAATTGTGGATCGGGATTGCCCAACACCGGTGATCGCCTACAATGCCCGTTTCCTGAACTCGGCTGGGGCATTGATGTTTACCGCCAGTCATAACCCTGCACCTTATTGCGGCATTAAGTATATTCCGGATTATGCCGGCCCTGCGACACCCGAAATTACGGATACGATTGTTGCCAATATTGAAGGGGCTGATGATGCACCGCCGACGGGCAAAAACAGCCCACATATCTCGACGTTTGACCCCAAACCCGATTATTTACAGTTTATTTATACCCTGCTGGATGTTGAGCGGATTCGCAGTGCTCAGCTTAAGGTGAAGTACGACGCCCTCTACTCCACCTCTCGTGGTTATTTGGATACTGTTCTAGAACATTGCGGTTGTCAAACGGAGTCTTTCCATACCACTCGCGATGTGTTGTTTGGAGGGGGGATGCCGGAACCCAAGGGCGAACAGTTGGTGGAACTGGTGGAGGCGGTTACCAGCGATAAAGCCGATTTGGGTCTAGCGACCGATGGGGATAGCGATCGCTTTGGTATTGTGGATGAACAGGGGAATGTGCTCACGCCCAATACGGTGCTGCTGTTGCTGGCGCGTCACTTGATTAAAAATAAAGGCAAGACGGGTGCCATTGTCCGGACAGTTGCCACCACCCACCTGTTGGATAATTTTGCGGCTAAGTATGGCCTGCAAATTTACGAGACAGCGGTAGGCTTTAAGTACATCGGCGAGAAAATGCGCGAAACGGAAGTCCTGATTGGGGGCGAGGAATCCGGTGGATTGAGCATTATTGGGCATATCCCGGAGAAAGATGGGATTTTGGCGGATATGCTGGTGGCTGAAGCGATCGCCTATGAAGGGAAGCCGTTGAGTCAGCTAGTGGAAGAAGCGATCGCAGAAGCCGATGGCCCTCTCTACAACAAGCGTCTCGACTTACACTTAGAGGATGACCACAAGGTCGCGGTTCTAGATTCCTTTACTAAAAATCCTCCTGGTGACATTGCCGGCATTAAAGTGAAGGAAATTGGCCGTAAAGATGGCATTAAACTCTATTTAGAAGATGGCAGTTGGGTGTTGTTGCGCCCATCGGGGACTGAACCCTTGATGCGTGTTTATATGGAGACGAATTCCCCAGAAAAACAAGCTCAGATTGCTGAAATTATGGAGTTGATGATTAACCGACTCGAACCGGCCGACGTCTAATCCTACCTACACCCAGATAAACGTGGATGGTTAATATCTGCGTTTATCTGCGATTTTAATCATGAAAACGATTACTAATTTACTGACTTCCATTATCTTATCGGCCTGGATTGCGGCGATCGCGATTCTTTCCGTCCAAAATTTCACGCCCATATCTCTCAAGTTTCTCGTGTTTCAAACCATACCCATACCCCTCGGTATTATCCTGGCTTTTAGTGTGGGGATTGGGGCAATGGCTGGAGCCATCGCGCCTGTGTTATGGCAATTAGCGGATGGGCAACGGGAGAGATATTACGCAGAAGACGAGGATTTTTAATTCCACGGAAAGTGAAGCCAAGGAAAATTTCCAGCGAATATAAATTACAAATTATTAGAGTTACAGTTTAGAGCATCGGTAAGTCGGCTGATGCAGCGCTCAATCTCCCTGGTAAATCCCAGATCTGTTGGGCAAGCATCGACTGAAAACGTTGTTTCATGAGGGCTTGCAGAAAAAGTATCACTTCTTACCGTCTAACTTTAATCCTGCCTGCATAAAAGGCATCACAAAGAGCGATAAATATTCTAGTTAGGTAGCAAAACTTAACTTTTGCAGAGACTCCATAGTGCGAGTTCATCATTATAAATGAGATAACTCTCTTCCCTTAATCTCCATTCCCGATTATCAGGTTAGGCATCATGGCGGCATCGCCGCCACCTCTTGGTGAAAATCTATCTCCCCTGCTGCCCCTGCCCATTCTCAGAAGAGGTTGGCAAGATTTCACGATTGAAAAATCAAGAGCCTAAAGATGATTAAATTTCCTGGTCTTACAGTTATTGCACCCATTCATGAAAGTGTTAATTCCTTAGTTTATCGAGGATTAAGACCATTTGATCCGCAACCCATTATCTTAAAACTGCTTAAAGCCGACTATCCTACTCCCAGCCAACTGGTTCACTACCGACAAGAGTATGAAATTCTGCGGAAACTCAATCTAGAAGGAGTAGTGAAAGTCTACGACTTACAAAACTATCACAACACACTGGTAATGGTGTTAGAGGATTTTGGGGGAGAATCATTAAAGAAATGGCTCTGTGAAAAATCCTTCTCCTTATCAGAATTTCTGCCGATTGCCCTGCAAATTACTCAAACCTTAGGACAAGTTCATCATCACCAGATTATTCATAAAGATATCAATCCCTCGAATCTGGTGTTTAACCCTCAAACCGGACAAGTCAAACTGATTGACTTTGGCATTTCTACGGTTTTAGCACGGGAAAATCCTACCCTCACCAGTCCTCAACGGTTAGAAGGGACTTTAGCTTATATCTCTCCGGAACAAACCGGAAGAATGAACCGTTCCCTGGATTACCGCACGGATTTTTATTCCCTAGGAGTCACCTTTTATGAACTACTCACTCATCAGCTTCCTTTTCAGACGGAGGATGCACTAGAGTTAGTCCATTGTCAGATGGCTAAACAACCTGTACCTCCCCATCTTTTGGTTCCAGATATTCCTCAAGCGGTTTCCGATATTGTGATGAAATTGATGGCGAAGACAGCGGAGGAACGCTATCAAAGTGCGTGGGGAATTCATAACGATTTAGCCGAGTGTTGGCATCAATTACAACAGAGGGGAAAGATCTCAGAATTTATCCTTGCTAGTGCTGATATTTCTGAGCGATTTCAGATTCCGCAAAAGCTCTATGGTCGAGAACGGGAAGTGGAAGTTTTACTCCGGGCTTTTGAGCGAGTAGCCAGTGGGGAGACGGAGGCAGGGAAAGAGAAATCAGCAGATTTTGTAGCAGATAATTTACCGGAGAAACCTCATTTTGAGATGATGCTAGTAGCGGGTTATTCTGGAATTGGAAAATCCGTCTTAGTCCAAGAACTGTATAAACCAATCACTCAAAAGCGGGGTTATTTCATCCGAGGAAAATTTGACCCATTTCAGCGCAATATTCCCTACAGTGCGGTGATTCAAGCCTTAAGGGAATTAGTCCGCCAACTGTTAGCGGAAAGTGAAGCTGATCTTCAGCAATGGCGAGAAAAGATATTACAGGCTCTTGGTGCTAATGGACAGGTGATTATTGATGTGATTCCTGAAGTGGAACTGATTGTTGGTTCTCAACCCGCAGTACCAACGTTAGGAGCCACCGAGTCCCAGAATCGCTTTAATTTAGTTTTTCAGAATTTTATTAAAGTTTTTGTCAGCCCATTACATCCCCTAGTCATATTTTTAGACGATTTGCAGTGGGCAGATAGACCCTCTTTAAAATTCATGGAATTGCTGATGGCTTCTTCAGAACCCGGACTGTTTTTAATTGGGGCATATCGGGATAATGAAGTTAGCGCGGCTCATCCATTGAGGCTTACGCTTAAAGACATAAAAGATAAGGGAGCTATTGTTAATCAGATTTTTCTTAAGCCGTTAGATTTGCCTACAGTAAATCAACTCATTTCCGATACCCTAAACTGCCCCCAACAGCGCACTTTGCCTCTCGCTGAATTAGTGCGGGCAAAAACAGAAGGCAATCCCTTCTTCATGAATGAGTTTTTAAAATCTCTTTATACCGAAAAATTACTCTATTTTACTCCCCCTCAGTCTACCCTTGAGCCAGGAAAATGGTACTGGGACTTAGCACAAATTCAATCCAGGGGAATTACAGATAATGTTGTTGAATTAATGACGACCAAGGTTAAACGATTACCTGAATTGACACAAAACATCTTAAAATTAGCGGCTTGTATTGGAAATCAATTTGAGTTAAAAACTTTAGCAGCTATCTCAGGACAATCACCGGAAGAAACAGTAAGGAACCTACACATTGCTATTACTGAAGGCTTAATCTTGTCTTTAAGCGATGTCTCTGAAGTAATTAGAAACTGGGAACAGGAGAAGGTAAAACGTCAAACGTCAAACACTCAATCCCTCATGTATGATTCTCAATTCTTGATTCCCCTTACATATAAGTTTATCCATGACCGAATTCAGCAAGCCGTATATTCTCTCATTTCTGAGGATATAGGAGTACAGCATTGTCGGATTCATATCCATCGGCAAGTCGGGCAATTTTTACTGCACAATATTCCAATTCATCAGCGAGAAGAAAGAATCTTTGATATCGTTAATCAACTGAATTTAGCTGTTGAACTCATTCGCCACCAATCCGAACGAGATGAACTCGCCCAATTAAATCTCATCGCTGGCAAAAAAGCCAAAGCTTCAATAGCCTATGAACCTGCATTTAAATACCTTACTTTTGGGATAGAACTCCTTAAGTCTCCTCAATACCCCCTGCACAATTATAGCTGGCAGAAGCAGTATAACTTGACACTCGAACTGTATGTAGAAGCCGCAGAAGCCGCATACCTCAGCACTAATTTTGAGCAAATGGATAGATTAGCTGAAGTGGTGCTTCAGTACGCGAACACACTGCTAGACAAAGTTAGAATTTATGAAATCAAAATTCAATCTTTGATCGCACAAAATCGATTATTAGAAGCTATAAAAACTGGGTTAGAAATTCTTGGGATTTTGGGTATGCCGTTCCCAAAAAAACCGACAATGTTGAATATTATACTGGGTATTTTTAGAACAAAAGTAACTTTTTTAGGAAAACAAATTCAAGATTTAATAGAGCTGCCCGACATGACCGATCCGATTGCTCTAGCAGGAATGCGGCTTATGTGGAGTATCAGTTCTGCTGCCTATTTAGCCGTTCCTGAATTAATTCCATTGCTAGCTTTTAAAATGGTTAACTTATCGGTTAAATATGGCAATGCCTCTGAATCAGCCTCTGGGTATGCGGGTTACGGAACCATTCTATGTGGGGTAATAGGCGATATCGATTCTGGCTATCAATTCGGTCAACTCGCGCTCAGCTTGCTTGATAAGTTTAATGCCAAAAAGCTTAAGGCCAAAACGTTCTTAGTCGTTAATGACCTCATTATACATTGGAAAGATCATCTTGGAGAAACTTTGCCAGCTTTGATAGATTCTTATGAAAGTGGAATAGAAACTGGAGATTTAGAGTTTGCAGCTTTGTCGATCAATGCTTACATTTATCATGCCTATTTTATTGGCAAGGAACTCAATGAACTTGAAAAAGAGATGGCAATCTATAGAGAGGTTGTCGGTAATCTGAAGCAAGAAGCAACACTTCATTTACTGAAAATATGGCAGCAGACAGTTCTTACCTTATTAGGTCAGACTGAACATCCGTACCGTTTAATCGGCGAAGCTTATGATGAAGAAAAAATGCTACCCATTCATCGAGAGGTAAATGATAGAACCGCCATTTTTATATTACATTTTAACAAACTCTTCCTTTGTTATTTATTTGCCGAATACCAAGAAGCGATAAACAATGCTGCCATAACTGAAAAATATTTGGATGGTGGGTTAGGAGTAGTAACGGTTCCTCTTTTTCATTTTTACGATTCTTTGGCACTGTTGGCGATTTATCCCTCCAGCAAAAGCGTTGTACAAAAGAATATCCTACGCAAAGTAAGAGCAAACCAAAAAAAAATGAAGAAATGGGCGCATTATGCACCAGCTAATTTCCTGCATAAATTTTACCTGGTGGAGGCAGAACGCTGTAGGGTTTTAGGCCAAGAAGCTAAAGCAACAGAATGGTATGATGACTCCATAGCAGGTGCCAAAGAAAATGACTATATCCAAGAAAAAGCCTTGGCTTATGAACTAGCCGCCAAGTTTTATCTAGGCCAAGGCAAAGACTTGATTAGTCGAGCCTATATGCAAGAGGCACGTTATTGCTACCTGAAATGGGGAGCGATTCGCAAGGTAAGGCATTTAGAAGAAACCTATCCTCAGTTATTAGCGACAACAACATCTGGAATTAAAGATGGTAACTCTATATCAAAATCAACTAAGCTGGGTTCGGGTGAAGCGCTGGATTTAGCTACGGTGATGAAAGCAACACAAGCAATTTCTGGTGAAATTGTATTGGATAAGTTGCTGGAAAGCTTAATGAAAATTTTGATTGAAAATGCCGGGGCACAAAAGGGTTTTCTAATTTTGGAAACCAAGGGAAACCTAATAATTGAAGCTTCTGGAGAGATAGATGCTGAAAAAATTACCGTGTTGCAATCCATCCCGATTGAATCCGTAGAACGATATAATCAGACACCTCTTCTTTCTTCTACTCTGATTAATTATGTTGCCCGAACTCAAGAAAGTGTCGTCTTAAATGATGCTACTCGTGAAGGGCAATTTATTAATGATTCCTATATCAAAGCCCATCAATCCAAATCCGTTCTCTGTACACCGTTAATCAATCAGGGGAAGCTTAGTGGCATTGTGTATCTAGAAAATAATCTGACTACAGGTGCTTTTACCCCAGAGCGAATAGAGATGTTAAGTATGCTGTCGGCTCAAGCAGCAATTTCCATTGAAAATGCCCGCCTCTACAGCAACATGACTGCACTCAACACAGCTTATGAGCGCTTTGTTCCTCGTCAATTTTTGCAATTTTTGAAAAAAGAAAGCATTGTTGATGTGCAGCTAGGCGACCAAATTCAGCAAGAAATGTCAGTGCTATTCTCCGATATTCGTGACTTCACGACGCTATCGGAAAGTATGACGCCCCAAGATAATTTTAAATTTATTAATAGCTATTTATCTCGTATGGAACCCACGATTCGTGAAAATCAAGGGTTTATTGATAAATACATTGGAGATGCCATTATGGCACTGTTTAGTGGTGAGGCTGATAATGCACTCAAAGCGGGAATTTCCATGCTTTATCGCCTCACTGAATATAATCAAAATCGCATGACATCGGGTTATCAACCGATTCAAATTGGGATTGGCATCAACACAGGTTCTTTAATGTTGGGGACTGTAGGGGGTTCCAACCGGATGGATGGCACAGTCATTAGTGATGCGGTAAACTTAGCCTCCCGTGTGGAAAGCTTGACCAAAAATTATGAGATACCGTTATTAATTACTTATCAAACTTTTTCCCGTTTGAGCAATCCAGGAGATTATAAAATCCGCAAAATTGACCAAGTAAAAGTTAAGGGTAAATCTGAATTAGTAACAGTATATGAAGTCTTTGATGCGGACTTGCCCGAAATTCAAGCAGCTAAGTTAGCCACTCTAGAGCTATTTAAAGAAGCCTTGTTTTACAATCATACCCAAAACTGGAGAGAAGCTGAAAAACTGTTTTTGGAATGTCTACGCCTCAATCCCAAGGATAAGGTTGCTCAAATTTATCGGCAACGCTGTCTAAAAAATCGTTCATAAACGATAACACAGCATTAGTCTCAATTTGGGTAAAACTGTCAGGCAGAACGTCAAAATTTTCATCTTTTAACGTTCAACCTTCAACGACCAAACCCTTACTTATTGTTGCGTCGCCACTCCCAGGCAGAAATATACTTTTTATCCCCCCAAACTCCCACACGCCGCTTCTTGGCATCCGCTTCTGCTGCTTCCACAAAAGCTGCGCTGGGACAGTTTTTTAAGTAAGGTCGATAAACTTGTGCGAGTCCTTCAGCGGTCAAAACTTGCTGAATAAAAGTTCCATCCATGAGACGAACTTCACTAATTTTACGTCCATATTGGTCTGTATCAGTAACAGTTAATTTGACGCGATCGCCACCTTGCTTGATTAACTGTTGCACTCGCTGTTGGGCTTTTTCTCCCCACTTAAATTGGGTTTTATCCGCTACTTTTCTGCTTTTCCTCTCCTCCACCTTATGAGGAACTTCTGGTGCATCCACACAGGCGAAGCGCACACTGATGTTTTTGCCAGAGGAGTCGGTGACGGTGATGGTGTCTCCATCAGATACTCGTTTGACGGTATAGCCATCTCCTGCAAACAGATTTTGAAGAGTTTTACATCCTCCTAAAGTAAGAATTAGGATAGTGGCACTCAGCCATAGAAAAGATCTAGACATCAGTCGAAAAGACATTGTCGTTTGAATGGGTCGAAAATAATTCACTCGTTGGATGCAGTTTTTGGACATGGGTTCGCTAATCTTAATGGTACTGCGACCAGAGTTCCTCCTTCTAGTTCAGATTCGTCCCGAATCCATCCAGTCCTATACCGTTCCTTAATCCTGTTTCTACAATCCGTGCCATTCCTGTACTTAAGTAGCGCTTGATGAGCCAATTTTAATCACTCTGGAGGCTTTGTGTCGTTTTCCTCCGGCTTGGATGGCAACGTAGCAATGGTTCTAGCCCTAGCCTAGAGAAAGAGTTTTGCCAGTGCCTCTGATGTCCATGTCATCGTCTTGCCTGACAGGATTCAAGGCCATTTATTTTAAAGTGTCATTATAATTTTTAGTTTGAAAATTTGTAAATTTATCAATGGACTACTTTCTCCATAAGAGATAATTAAAGGAGATAAACTTATGCTTAAAAACCCTTTACAATCTGAGAGAGAATGACGGATAAAAGGGTCTTTGGCTCTAGGACTTAATCAACCAAAAGTTTGCAGGACTTGAGCCTGCCTTTTAGTTTTTTAAGGCCATTTATTAACCTGAACAAAAATTCCTGGATTTTCAAAAATTTACATCCTTCCTAAACGGAGGCAGCAATGGAAAAAACAATTGATGATCTAATGTTATCGACAGTCAATGAAATTCTAAATCAAGTATTAGAAACGTATCCGGATTATCCATATCAAAAAGCCTTGAATAATCCCGAACTCCGCCGTCACTTGATCACTCGTGTCCTGAATCAACTATCGAATTGGCATCCTATTGAAGAACAAAAGGGAAAATCAGCCAGTCACTCGGATCAATTGCAACTGTCTCCAGAGGAGAAGATACATATTCAGAATCTCATCCGTCAAGAAATCGCTTATATCATTCAGCAAAAAGCTGAATGTGTCAGTCGAACCGCAACTGAAGAAGTTGACTCTTGCTTTACGCCTTCCCACTGGTTCGGCTAAGAGCGGATAATACCTTACACTCTCCTGCACAATTTTGACAGAAGCGTAAGGAATTTAATGGACTAATAGACGTAGACATTGAATTCAATTCAATCGGGATTTCTACCCTCTTATCAGAAATGAATTTCGAGGAGGGTATTTTCTTTTTGCAGCTAATTTTTAGCTTTTCAATATCCCCCAAAATAACGTTAGAGAACATTTAAGATCGACCGAATCATTGAGTGGGAAAATATCTTGAGCTTCACCTATCATTAAGACCAAGCTCTTCTCAAAAACATCGACAGATGAATACTCCGGTACAATCTTGCCCATTGGAAGCCAATCTACGGGAGTCCGAGCAACTCCACCGACTTATCCTGAGCAATCTTTCTGATACGGTTTTAATTACGGATGAGACTGGAGCCTTTACTTATATTTGCCCTAATATAGAATGTGTTTTTGGCTATTCTCTCCAGGAAGCCCAAGAATTTGGCAATATTGCCAACCTATTAGGCAATGATTTTTTTGATCTTGATAAATTTAATCACTCCCAAGAAATCTGCAATCTGGAATGGACGATTAGAGATAAAGCTGGCAGAAGCCACACCATCCTAATTAATGTCAAACGGGTGGAGATTCAAGGCGGAACCCGACTTTATAGCTGCCGTGATATTACCGAGCGAAAAATTGTACAGGATGCTCTACGTCAATCTCATGAAGAATTAGGAAGACGAGTTAAGGAGAGAACCAGTCAACTTTGTGAATCTAATGCACTCTTAAGAGAGGAATTGATTGAGCGCAAGCGAGCCGAAGCTGCACTGCGCCGGAGTGAAGCCGAATTGCAGCAAGCTAACGAGAAGCTCATCCGCTGGGTGGATGAACTGGAACAACGCAACCAAGAAATGGCACGCTTGGGCAAAATGAGTGATTTTTTGCAAACCTGCGTGACGCTTGAAGATGCCTACAACGCTCTAGCAACCTTAGTACAGCCAATCTTTCTAGGTAGTTCGGGTGGGGTATTTTTGCTGGATACAACCCACAATCAGCTAGAAGCCGTCGCAACTTGGGGACTCGCCCTCAACAGTAAAATTGAGTTTTCTTTGAAGGAATGTTGGGCACTACGACGGCGTCGCTCTCGTTTTGTGCAGCATACTCATTCTAAATTACAGTGCGAACATATTCTGGTTGATCCGGCTCCGGCTGAATCTCTCTGTGTCCCGATGATCGCAGAGGCAAAAGTGTTGGGTTTACTCTATTTAAGTTCGCTGGAACTAGGGCGATTAACCGATACGAAACAAAAATTAGCCGTGACGGTGGCAGAACACCTCACTCTGGCGATTAGTAATTTAAAACTTCGGGAAACCTTGAAGCATGAAAGTATTCATGATCCCCTCACCAGTTTATTCAATCGACGTTACATGGAAGAATCTCTGAAGCGGGAAATTTTTCGTGCACATCGCCAGAGGCGATCCCTAGGGGTCATTATGATTGATATTGACCACTTTAAGCAATTTAACGACACCTTTGGACATGAGGCAGGGGATAAAGTTTTACGAGAATTGGCGAGTTTTTTGCAAATCAATATCCGGAGTTCAGATATTGCTTGCCGCTATGGAGGTGAAGAATTACTGTTAATTTTGCCAGATGCCTCTTTAGCCGATACGGAAAACCGAGCCGAGCAACTTCGACAAGGCGTGAAGCAACTTCAGGTACAGTATCATCATCAACTTCTAGATGGGATTACCATTTCCCTAGGAGTGGCTTGTTTTCCCAAACAAGGTTTGACAGGTGAAGCTATCATCCAGGCAGCGGATACGGCCTTATATCAGGCCAAAAAGTTGGGGCGCGATCGCGTAGCGGTTGCATCTACTTGTACTTTAGAATTAGAGGCTCATTAACACTCTTCAGACTAATCCCTATCCTGCCATGCAGCAGAGATAAGTTTCTGAATAGTATTGAACGCACCCTACCACCTACCTATAGTTGAGAAACGGCGATCGCACTCACTCTGGGTTGGCGGTTAAACAAAACGTTAGGTTTAAGTACTATCCTGAATAACAACCCTAGAGATTGCAACTCTCCTGGTGTATTTTGACACTTCCACCGTCCAGGACGGCAGAATAAAAACTCGATCAAATGTCGATACTGAGAGAGACTCAATGGTTCAAACATTATACGAATTCGTGCTACTTTATCCGTGAAAAATATCTGAGTAATTTGCCCCGTCAGTTCTAATTTCTCTTCCATAATTTCTACCTTAATAGACCGCTTTTTCAAGCAATCTGGAATAAGAGCCTGATTCAGGACAACTTCGAGTCCACCTTCAGAAATTAAGGTCGTTACCCCCCATAAATCATGAGTCAGGGGCTGAAACTGTAGGGGAAATTCACCATTAGAAATTGCCGATGATGGCGATTCTCTGTTGAATTGAATTCGCACAACTCGCTGTAAGTTCAACCACTCATAGGGATCGGGTTTTGGCACATCTAGCAAGATTAACAGAGCAATACTGAGAATCAATAAGTTATAAGCACTCCAAATCCAGCCCAAAGCCCTCCCTTCAGATAGCTTAGAGTCTCCTGAAATGGGAATACTTCCCCACAGTGCCCAGTCCAAATTTTGCCATAAGCTCACAGCCGTCGCGATGAATAACAGAATCAACGGCCAAGCTAAAGCCCAATTGAAAGTCAAGCTATCTCGTCTGACTCCTTTGGGTGTTACCTTAAATCCTTGCGAAAAAGGATTTAGCATCGTTTGAATTACCGCCAGTGAAACGGGAACACATTGCGCCACCGCGTAGATATCAGACATTAACGCGGAGCGACTGCGGTTGTTTAACCAAGAGAAGGTCAATAACTGAGTGAGATAGTAAGGAAGAAAGAAATATAAAAATTCAAAAAAGGTTGCCCGCAAGGGAATAATCCCAAAAAAGGATGAGGCTATGGGCATCAAGATAAATCCAAAACGGAATACGCTGGTAAACCACTGGCACAACCCTTCTAAATGAGCCAGTCGTTGTAACACTCCGAGTCCGGGAATGGTTAAGGGATTCTCCTGAATAAAAAATGCCTGTAAGCTGCCTCGTGCCCATCGCAAGCGTTGGGTTACATAACCACCCATAGTTTCAGCGGACAAGCCTGCACTTAAACGTTCGCCTAGGTAAATCACCCGATAGCCTTGAGCTGATAGGCAAACACCAGTAAAGTAATCTTCACTCAAAGAATGGGTGACAAAACCACCAACCCTCTCCAGAGCACTGCGTCGAACCACGAAGGAACTACCATAGCACAAGGCTGTTTCTATACCATCGCGCAGAAGCTGATAGTAACGTGAAAAAATCTCCACTTCTGGTGTTAGCTCATATTCCAGACCTAAATTACGCGCAATTGGATCGGGATTATAAAAACTTTGGTGAGTTTGAACTAGCCCTATATCTTGATTTTGAAAAAAACCGACGGTACGATTTAGGAAGTTTTTGGTTGGGATAAAGTCAGCATCAAAAACAACGATAAGTTCACCGTTGGTTTGGGCGATCGCATGATTTAAGTTCCCAGCTTTAGCATGGCGATTATCGGGGCGAGTGATATATTCACAGCCTAATTGTTTCGCCAATTCTTTCATCTCTGGTCGCCGGGTGTCATCCAAAAGATAGATTTTTTTATGAGGATAACTTAAAGCTTGACATCCAATAATTGTGCGTCGAAGAATAGTTAGAGATTCATTGTAAGTGGGAATTAAAATATCGACGGTTGGAAGAAATCTCCCTTCGCTTACAGCCACCGACATTTTGTCAGCTTCGTGGTGCCTGGGTTGGATTTTTAGGTTTAAATACCACTGAAAAGTATGACTCAAAATAACGAATAATTCCATGAAAAACAACCCCAAGCTAAATAGGCCATCTAAGGGGTTGGATAAATTAAGAGTGGATAGCGATCGCCATAAGAGGTAACGCAGTGTAAAAGCTAGCAAAAGTGACACGACAATCACCCGCGATGCTGTTCGAGGTTGAGGGGAAACTTTAACAATCGCTTGGTAAATTAAACACAAGACGATGGTTGGGATTAGTAAATAATATTCATGACTTACTATTGGCACGTCTAGCCAGATAGGAGGATTTTCTTGTAGAAAATGGAGTTGGAGAAATAGCTGCGTTACAATCCTTTCACGCATAGACCATTTAACCGCGATTAGGCTAACCGCAACAATCATTCCCAACATCATGAGTGTTGCTATTCGTAATTGGACTCGTAGGAGAAGACGCCTGAAGTTTTGAGAGGTCAACTCTGAAACTGTCATGGTTTCCGTTTTGAGGCTTCTTCTATATGTTAAGGTAGTTAACATATATTTAACAAAATTCATAAAAAATATGCCATAAAATGCTAACACTCAGTGTTGTCCAGCCTAAAAATCAGTAATGATCAGCCTTTTTTATATAAACTTCATCTAAAGATTAAAAAATCAACATTAAACCTCTCTGAGGTGAACATCAGAATTTTGATAGGAATCTCTCAGCTAAAACTCATGTTGTTTTTGCCAGAATCCTGAACAATAGTCAATTAAGATGGGGAGCGTTTCCACGCACTCAACAGGTATGTTTTAAAGCCCGCTTCTGCAAAAAGGTTTGTCTATGGAAATTTCTGACTTCCTTGCCTTAATCCATCCTATCCTCGCCATTATCGTGGTCTTCCCTATTCTGGGTATTGTGACTAACTTCGCATGGCAGACTCGTCAACGACGGTTGCAAACGATGGGTGGGGGTAAAAGCCAAATCCCGCCAGTCGTTGGACGCGAACATGTGAAGCTCGGACGTTGGCTCACGGGTGCTGTTGTGGGCGTTACCTGGGTGGGGCTAGCTTATGCCATTGTGTTTAAAAGTTTGGTCGAGCATCAACTCTGGAGCAAAAACCCTGCTCAGGTGATATTCATTGTGCTGATGTTTGCAGCTACAGTGGCTTCTTTGGTCTTTCTGTATCGTGCAAGAGAGAAACACTGGCGAGGAATTTTTGCGACTCTCACGGGTATGGGTTTAGTCGTTCTCGGCTGTCAGGATGGAGTGTTTCGCCGCACGAATGAGTGGTATTGGTCACATTATTATATTGGGATCACGGCCGCGTTGTTGATGGTGTTCTCGTTAGCCATTGTGGAAGATATTTATCAAGACCGAACCCATCGCTGGCGTAATGTTCACATTATATTGAACTGCATTGCTTTGCTTCTGTTTATCGGGCAAGGAATAACCGGCACACGAGACTTGTTTGAAATTGCATTTTACAAAGGGCTTGCCAAATAAGAATGATTGATATTAGAGAGTGATATCATGTCCGTCTAATACGCAGTTGCATTCATACGTAGCACATTGAATTTCTCCGCGTCGGGAGCGTCCCCCTGTCTGGGTGTCGATCTCAACTACTATGTTTGAACGCAACTCGGTATAATTACCCATCATCAAAACATCTGTGCGTCCCCGTGTCCCCGCATCAATCCTAACGAGGGGTGTTTAACCGGACATGATATGACTCCCTCACTCCCCTAAATCTTGTTGGCTCTAAACAGCCGTCGCCTGTCCCACCTGAGTCAAGAAGCGGAACGCCTTCAAGATATGACCTGCACACTCAGTCGGTGAGGTATCGTAAAAGGCACGCCAAGCCGCCGCCTTATACTCATCATATCGATCTGCTTTTTCGGGAAATCGCTCCAACCAGGCCAAGCGTACAGCATGACCGATGAGAACATCGAACACGATATACTCTTCTACTTGTAACTGAGGATTGCGTTCTGCGATCGCCGCCAGTTCCATCAACGCCTCAATATTGACTTGCCGATATTCGGGCGCTTCAATCTTATTGAGCAAATGCTCTACCCGCAAGGCAAAATTCTTTTCCCCTGGCGTCATCTCAGAGAGAATCGGAGCGCTATCCAAGCGATTCCGACGCTCCAACTTATCCCCAATCACCAAACCCCTACAGTGTTTCATCACCAGCCAAACACTAGGATAAAAGTTTTTGGGAACCCGACCGGCTGCCCCATCTAACTGCCGCTTTCTCACCCAACTGCCAACCGTGGGTGTCTCCTCCGTCTCCTCCCTTTCGCCCGATAAGACAGCCCAATTAATCTCGCGATCGAGCCGCTTGACATGTAATGATTCTTGTTGACGCAGCTTTTGGTTCATGCCCTCATATCCCACTAAACAAGAGCGTAACCGCATCTTGATTTCAAACGGACTTAAGTGCATTAGCCGCTCATAAGCTTCATCCTGAGTCACCCCTAATTCAGCCGCCAGTTCGCTGGTTAAGAGCAGAATTAGGTAGCCCACTCGTAGCGTGAGCAAACCTTTGAGTAAAGAGGGTTCTGCCTTGATCAAGGTACCCAAATAGATCAGAATTTCTTGGGTCAAAACGCGATCGCGAATATCCTCCCGACAGAACTCATCAATCTTCGCTTGAATTTCCAAGTGCGACATCGGATTTTTAATCAGCGACGCCTCACTATAAGCTCTCCCCACCGTAATCTGCTTTCCGCGCACCAACATCTCGGTTACCGCATCTGACAGACTAATATCCGCTTTGTTCAGCAAACCCGCCGCTTGACGTACCACCGCCCAGTAAGGAGAAACCGATTCCGTACTGGCTTTGAGGTAAACTTCATTCAGCAAATCCGCCACCGTCACCCGTAGCCCTGGCCCCCCAAAGCCCGTATCGAACTCTAATCCCCGCAGACGTTTCAGGGTACGCAACAACTCGATTTGTTCGTAGAGGTTATCCGATTCCCGTAAACTATCCAGCAATAACCCCAGATTCGTTTCACACTCCAGTAAAAATTCCTGAGTATGCCCTAATGGCCCATGTTTTCCAGGACGACTGGTGAGGTAATACTGACGCGGAATCGCATCTTTAACCGCTGATTGGGTAAATTCAAACTCTTGTAGAAAATCGATGCGCTCGATTCCCGCCGTCAGTAACAATTGATTGAGACGCCCTAGCTTGACCCGAACGCCCTCACACCAACCTTCTTTGAGTTGCTGCATTAACTCTAAAAGAGGTGAATCTGGGGATTTCGGATGGGAAATTGAGACATTTTCGCCCTCTCTGCCTCTGTGTCTATCCTCCACCGCTTCCCGGCTGGTTTCCCACATGGTATGAGTTAACAACAGCGTCATCGTGGGACGACCGAGCTCACTCCAATGGCGCTGAATGTAGGCAAGTTCACTTTTAATCTGATCCACCAGAAAATGGTAATCCAGAGTCAGATAAAACTGCTGCTGATCCAAAAACGCAGGCAGAAACACAATGGTCTCTTGCCCAATCCGAAAGATTCTCGACGTTGTCAGACTCCGCAAGCGTCGCACTGGGCGTCCCGTTAACGAGAGCGCATCACAATGCCCCATTTGAGCATAAACCGTTGACAGCTCGATCGCCTGACGCACCTGCATCGGCTCTACCTGTTTGGGGGTTTGCGTGGCAATCCCGTAAGTGGCGAGTTGAGCCTGTAAATCTTCATCTTCTGCGAGTAGGGCAATTTGCACCACCGGGTCTTGATGACGCCCGATGCATAAATGACGCCCCAAGGGGTCAATATCTCCAGGTGCGATTAGCCCTTCACTCAGCATCTGACCCAAATAGTACAAGCTCTGCGCCCACACCAAAGGCACATTCTCGTTAGGAAGACGCCTTTGGCTACGAGGAGACTTACGCTCTGCTTCAATGTTCTCCTGGGGTACGTAATACAATTCGGGTAGCAGCTTGAGTCCGTCTCGCTCAACCAACAAACTTTCTAAACGCGCTTGATAGTTTTGCACTTGCTCGGTGTCTCCCCGAAACAGCCCATCGAGTACGAGATAGGAGAAAAATAAAGGCCACTCACACTCGATATGCTCAAACTTTTGCAGCTCCCAGGGATCGTAGTGCAGGCGTGTGGTATCTTCTAAAACCGTTTGGTGACCATCCCGCAGGAAGCGTTTACAGCCGTATCCTCCTTCTAGTTTCTTGACGATGTCGTTCTTGGTGCGTTCGATCAGTTCGGCATCTTCGATGGCAAAGGCGGGGAATCCAATGATACTTAAAAGAGCCGCATCGGTTTCTTTGGAACTCGACTCACGGGGCAGGAGATATTCCAGTGTAATGCGCGATCGCGCCATTTCATCCGGTAATACATGAATCACAGACGCCGCTGAACCCCGAACACCGAATAAATCTAACCCATTAATTGCTTCCAATGCCGCTTTGGCCATCCCTACCGAACTCGCGTTCAGTTCCGGATTGCCATGATTGACCTTATTCCCTCGCTCCCAGATGCCGTAATCGGGTGTACGATAGGCCCGACCGATGTAATAGACCAGATTTTGGACAAAGCTAACTTCGTCGATGGTGTAGATGATGTACAGTCCTGATGCTGTCATTTGAGCCAGCATTAGCAAGAACAGGGAGGTTGCATCGAGTTGCAAATGACCCCACTGGTCATCGCCCACCACCACGTCGCCCGTGCTGGTATTGTACTTGGCGTGCAGGGCGTCCATCAGGGATTGGGTTTCTTTAAACCGTTCCACTTTGTGCGCTTGCCGCATCATGCAGAACAGCAGCCCCCGCATCAGCTTGACAACATTATGTTCCAGTTCAAAGGTACGCCCACCATCCGCATCGAGCTTGCGGTAAGCCAAAGCTAATCCCCAAACCGCCAAAATACTGTAAACGTTATCCCGTACCCAGGCGTCGGTGTAATCACCGTGGGCATTAATCGCCGTACTGGCGGGTAATAAACCCGTAATTGGGTTTTGGCGTTTTAGGATGACCGCCTTGATTTGGTGGTAGTAGTAATCCAATCGAGTGGGTAGTTGGGAAGCGATGATAGACATAATCCCTTTCTTGATAAGTCTCGGAATCTAGAGCGCTGGCTCTTGTAGGCAATCACCTATCTCAACCTTTATGCATACCTTAAACAGAATCTATATAGATTGACGGATCAGAGCCTTGCCGTTTTGCCAACCATTGGTTACATTAGTTTACATACAAGTTTACAAAAGTTACCAACGGAGCAAAAACTATGCAAGGCGAAACTCGCAACGATGCCAAATTCGGCTTTACTCCTCAAGCAGAGAATTGGAACGGTCGTTTAGCCATGATTGGCTTCGTTGCCGCTCTGATTACTGAGTTCGTTACAGGTCAAGGTGTATTGCACTTCTGGGGTCTGCTGTAATTCCCTCATCGTGCAATTTGTAGTCAATCTCAATTCGTTAGCTGGGTGTTTATTAACAAAAGCCCAGCTTTTTTGTCGGTAATTTGCTTGTTGGCAAGCCTACTTAAGAACCTCAAAAGTCAATATGCAACAAAGCAAATTCCTGTCTGGCTCAGGATTTTAGCGGTTACCCCTATGCAAGTCAAATGTGTAATAGCTTATTGTACAGGATTCTTTAATCATTAATAAAGAGGAACGCCATTAAAGTCGCTCCTCTCTTTTACTACCCGTCTTGTGATCCGCTATTTAGCGAATGTATTCTTTGAGAATACTGTTGCGATTGGGATGGCGCAATTTGCGGAGTGCTTTGGCTTCAATTTGCCGAATTCGTTCGCGAGTGACGTTGAAAATTTGACCAATTTCTTCCAGAGTTTTCATACGTCCATCATCTAACCCGTAACGCAAGCGGAGAACATCCCGTTCGCGAGGGCTAAGGGTGTCAAGAACGCTTTCGAGGTCTTCTCGAAGCAAATTTTTGGACACTTGATCTTCTGGAGTTTCGCCATCGGCTTCAATGAAGTCTCCCAGACGAGAGTCTTCTTCTTTGCCGATTGGTGTTTCGAGGGAGATGGGAAGTTGGGCAGATTTGGCAATGAATCGCAGCTTCTCGATGGTCATTTCCATGCGATCAGCAATCTCTTCTTCAGTGGGCTTACGACCCATTTCTTGAGAGAGAATTTTAGTGGTTTTTTTGATCCGCGAGATAGTCTCGTACAAATGAACGGGTAAGCGGATTGTGCGGGACTGATCAGCAATTGCACGGGTGATAGCCTGCCTAATCCACCAAGTGGCGTAGGTGGAGAACTTGTAGCCCTTTTCGTGATCAAACTTCTCAGCCGCACGAATTAAACCCAGAGAACCTTCTTGAATCAAGTCTTGGAATGAAAGTCCTCGATTCATGTATTTCTTGGCAATAGACACAACCAGACGCAGGTTAGACTGCACCATTTTGTCCTTTGCTCTGCGCCCTACGTAAAGGCGGTGGCGGAAGGCTTGCAGAGGCATGTTTACCTCGGTTGCCCATTCGCTATCTTGTGGCTCTCGCTCTAATTGATCAGACAAGCGATCGCGTACACGCTCTAACTCTAATAAATCCGCAATTTTACGAGCCAGTTCAATCTCTTCATCTGCCCGCAATAACCGAATTCGACCGATTTCTTGCAAATACAGGCGAATAGAATCTTCTGTATAGTGTTTTTTCTTTGCTTGTGCGCGACGACGGGTAGAGCGCACCTTTCCAGGCTTACCGTCTTCCTCATCCGGTTGAGCGTCCACTAGCTCGTCTCGGTTCGCTTCATCCTCGATCAAGAATTCAAACTCGCTTTCGGGTTGCGTTAGTGTTGCGAGTACGTCGTTTGCCTGGGTCATGCCTTTTTCCTCATGCTCCTTCAGTTAAAGACCAGTAGATAGTGTTTGTTAATCTACTTATATAGCGTAGCCAGTGAGTCACTTTCTGTAGCATTCTAGGTCTTCTTTGATCGCTGAGTTCGACCCGTAAGATTCGGCATCTACTTTCGCTCCTCAACGTTCTCGCGAATACTCGCTTACAGTAAGTTTGAATGCTGGCTTCTCTTGAGACTTTTTGATTGTAGCCTTAATTACCAAATTTGGACTTAGGTTTTTAGCTTCAATCTCAAAGGTGATGAATCTAATTTACAAGTTGCTTTTACACAAAGCTAATATCACTGGAATTAATGCACCCATCGTCAATTCCTTTTGCTGGAGTTACCTTGTCTTGGGGCTTGCGCCAAATACTCTATCGGCTAGTGTTAGCTAGGTTCCGATTCTCCTATGCTGTGTTCACAAGCTGATTCGAGATCATGATCCTTATCAAAATCAAATGTAATGTGAGGGTTGTCGCTACTTTTCGGGTAGCCCTTCAGGTCGTAAATTGGAGTACTCTCTCCTAGTGGGGCCAATCTTTCCTAAATTTACTCTAGCTTCAATCTTGATGACCCCAGATAAATAGCTGAAATACACTAAGCCATTTTAATGAATTCAGTGGATAGATGACAGTAAGGGGAGAGCTGAAAATCCATTGTGCAACGAGTTTTTTGGTACAACTGTTCTATTTTGACCTCTTCTGTGACTACGTTAGCGAAAATTTTCGACGTGGGGACATTTTTCTCTAACTGGAGACAGGTACAGCTTCAACAAAAATGTGTTGGTGTAAGACATCCGTAAAACAACTGTTCTAACACACAAACTTAGCCATTGGGTCAAGAGCGAGCTTAAAAAAGCTAGAAAATAACCCCAACCTGATCAAAATTGTTTGGCCTTAGGCCAGAGAACGTTGCCATAATTGGTCGATTGTGATGAAATCATAACCTTGCTGTAACAACTGAGGGATTAACTGAGCCGTTGTTTCAGCCACTTCTTGCCCTCCGCAGGAACCATCATGTAAGACAATCAGCGACCCATTGCGAACCTGCCGTAAAACTCGCTGCACGACGACATTAATCCCTGGACGCGCCCAATCTTCCGGTACCACGCTCCACATAACAGGTCGGTAATGCCACTGGTGCAATAAACTCAAAGTCTGGGGGGTAAAAAAACCATTGGGAGGGCGAACATCTCGAATCTTGTCTGGGTGGAGGTGACAAGCTTGATGGTCATGTGTCGCGGTCGCTAGGGCAACGCGAATTGCCTCTTGAGTTTTCGCCAAACTCTGCTGGAGTGCCTCCGGCGAAAGCAAGGGAAAGGAATGATGGTAATATCCATGTAACCCAATCCAGTGCCCCCGTTGATAAACGGCTTGAGCAACGCTAGGTGCTCGCTCTACACAAGCACCCAACCAGAAGAAACTCGCTTTAATCTTGTAGTGGTCTAGAACTTGCAAGAGTTCTAGGGTGTACTGGGGATGGGGACCATCATCAAAGGTCAGGGCGATGGTTCGTGACTCCGTTGTTCCCGCCCAAAGACAACTGGGAAACAACGGTTGAAGAATTTTGTACACAATAGGGTAAAGCGGAGCAAACTGCATTCGGTTGTTTTTTCTGAGTTACTAGAGGTCAGGTGAAGTTAGATCGTCTTCATTTCAGCATTAGCCGTTACCTAAAGTATCGCCAGCTTTTCTTGTTCTGGGTGAGTTGCTGTGTGGTCGTCACTCTGATCGGTTGTGACACAGTGACCACTAATGAGTATGAAGCAACGGCACTTACTACCTTGACCTGGCAAGTCCAGTATTCAATTGACCCTGTGAATGATAAGCAGCCGCGTTTTGAAGAGTTCGCCTCCAATTCCCTACTCAACCGCAATGGCGAGAAACCCAAAGAGGCTGTCATTGGACCCGATGATCAAGGCTTATGGTGGTCTAAACTGCCGCCACGACCCAGTATCGATGAGGTTGAACAACGGCAAAAGCCTGGGGAAGTACCCAGCAAACCTGAGCTATTGCGTAATGTAAAATACGAAATGACTTACCAACAAGATGGCAAGAAGGTAACGCTACCGACCAACTATGATGTTTATCGACAGGTAGCCAGAGCTTATCCGGCTCGTAAACCTTTGCAGCTCACTTTGGGAGTTAACAATGCCTCTGTGACCAAAGCGGAGCCGATACAGTAATTCTCGAATCACCCAAGGCTAACCCTGGTCGAAGTCGGGAGGAGATAGCGTAGAATCTAATCTCTCTAATCTCTCTAATCTCTCTAATCTCTGCTGTATCCCATGGATGAGTGCTGAAGTTTTTCAGGAGAGGGCTTTAAAGCTCTAGAAACGGGCAATGGCTGAGCGCCTTTCCCTAAAATCCGGTTAGAGTCGAGTACCTGAAGACCATCGAGAACCGCTCCTCGGATGACGGCTTCCTGTTCGTGAGTTAACATCAAGCGAAAGCAATCCGCTACCACACAGCGTTCTGACGAGTCTAAGAAGGGGTCTGTGCCCCACTGGGTTAGCTGCTGCACGGCGACTAACCGCTTGATGGGGTTAGCGTCGGTGAGATCGCTGAGCATCTGATCTCGGTTCATCACATTCTGACTCGTTGGGCGGTTGAGTGTCTGCCAAGCCAACAGGGTAAGAAGGGTTAGAGTGCCCAAAAGTTGAATGATTGTACTAGCTGCAATCCAAGGACTATCAGAGTCAACCCAAATGGAAATGACCATGTAGGTACTGAGGGTCGCCATAGCACCACTCCCAACCGCTAGAGTGAACGGCTGATGGGAGCCACTCAGGAAGTGGATTAAACTCGACCAGTAACGCTGCCAGTCCCAGTCTTGCATCATGTAGACTAACAACATCACCAACGCACCGATACTTGTCGCCAGTAGAAGCTTCCAATGTAAAAATAGCATTACCACGACAACGGTTAGACCGACAAGCCAGCCTCTAGGTTCGCGGAACTGTTGTGGATAAAGCGGCTTAAACGCTCGACTTTTGACTTTTGCCATCAACCAACTTTCAGCAGTTTCATTCAATTGAGTGGAGGAATTGCTGCCACCCCAGTCATCAAATTAATCATAGGCGATCAGCGGATCGGTTCGATCAATTCGCCCAGTGGGAGGCATTATGATCCAAGAAGCTTGCGGAATATCGCTGACTTAAAAGGAAAAGCTGAGGTCAGATAGAGTCAGTTGACCATCAAAGGCATAGAAGGTAATCCGAGAAATATTGGGAGTCTCGATACTGAATGGGGCATTGGGTGGAATGGGCGAATCAGATCCGGCTAAGTTGGCTTTACTCAGTGATCTCCGAATCAGGAGTTTGTTTTGAGGATCGTAGGCAGACAGCAGCATCCGCTGAGAACTGGTGACATGGCAGGAAAACTGATGAACAGGGTGTAAAAATGTGACTTCCAGCCAACCACTTTTCGGTGCTCCCATGAGTACGGTAGTCCCGGTCTGGGGAGGAGGATAGGCTGGGTTTGAGGGCTGGAGTGCGATCGCATTTTCCAAGGTAATCCCATAGTGGTGAAACTGGCGATCCACAACTTCAAAGCATTTTAAGTCTTCCAGGTTAAGACAGACGCTAGAAGGTCTTCTCACGACTAAATTAGAGTCAAATTCAGCTACATTCCAATCCGGAGAAGCCATGACGGTTTGCGGCTCCTCTAAGTCAGTTTCCGACTCAAAAATATTAGAGTCGCTGACTTCATTCAAGTGGATACTGCACTGTATTGGCATAACACTAATATGAACGCACTTTCTCAAAAACCGCATGACCGTCAATGGAGTTGATGCGGAACCAGCGAAGATTGTTTGTTTTGACGTGAGCCAGCCATCCCTTAATCCAGAAACATCTTTGCATTATCTAACTTCTCAAATCACCACAGGGGAAAGGTTTTATTTATTCTGATTTATTTTCCTTGGCAGGAAAATCTTGTTCCGGAAAAAACCCGATAATCAAGACTACAAAAGTCTTTTCAACAATTACTGATTCTGGGTTGCCAGAATCAACCAAGAATTAAGAAGTGGTCTTACGCCAAAATCAGGGATGATAGCAGTAGTGATGAGGTTTGGGCATGATTGAGCCAAATGGTTTTAAGCAGCACTCTGTGATGACCTCCCTGGGACGAATGGTGTATTACACTGCCGAAGGCGAACCCTGGCAGGAACCCGAAGCCGCCGACCCCACAAATCTGCCATCCTTAGTGTTCTTGCATGGCTTTGGCGGTGGTTCATCTGCCTATGAATGGTCAAAAGTATACCCAGCCTTTGCGACTGAGTATAAAATTCTTGCACCCGATTTAATCGGTTGGGGTCGTTCAGCGCACCCTGAACGAAATTACAAAACAGATGACTACATTACTACAATCATAGAGTTCATTGAACAGACTTGTACAGCACCAACGCCCGTCGTTGCTTCTTCTCTAACCGCCGCCTTGACGATCCGAGCGGCGATTGCTCGTCCTGAACTCTTTAAATGCCTGATTCTCACGACACCCGCAGGACTATCAGATTTTGGGGAAAACTACACGCGCAGCTTTTTTGCTCAGTTGGTCAGCACCCCAATTCTTGACCGTATCATCTACAGCACAGGTGTTGCCAATAGCGCTGGCATTCGCAGTTTCTTGGAAGGTCGGCAATTTGCCCAGAGCCGTCGAGTTTATGAAGAAATGGTTAACGCCTATTTAGAATCAGCCCAGCAACCGAATGCTGAATATGCTGCACTGGCCTTTGTTCGGGGGGATTTATGCTTTGATTTGTCGCTATACATGCCTCAATTAACCACCCCCACCGCCATCATCTGGGGACAAAAGTCCCAATTTACAGGGCCGGAAATTGGTCAACGCCTTGCTGCACTCAATCCAAACGCTATTCGCATTTTTCAAACTCTTGACGATGTTGGGTTGACACCTCAGTTAGAACTGCCTGCGGTCACCATTGGTTTAATTCGGCAATATTTAAAAGTTCTTGATTCCGCCGAAACTAGAGATTAGAAAAGAATGAAGGATGAAGTGAACT
>DATNQL010000475.1:0-7919 GCA_036704025.1 Stenomitos sp. | reverse complement strand
AACTGCTGAAAGTCATACTCCAGAATCCCCTCATCTTCTGGATCGGGGAGGTCAAAATTGAGATCGACGGGTTCTTCGAGAACAGCAGCCAGTTCAGCGGTAGATTGAGGGACTTGAGCCATAGGGAAGCGATCGCCAAGTGATAGACGGATTATTATTGCACGCTTCCCAAATTATAGGAGGTACCCTACGGATAGGGGTTTTGACCATTTTGTCAAGGACGTAGCACAAGATGTAATGTGAAGCTCGGCGAGTCCTTTCTTCGATTCAACGGCAAAAATCTTGGTCAGAGACAGTGAAGATTACCATTTCAAGCCGCAATTGAGGCTGACACTAACTTAACTCCAGAAGATAAAGCTGAGGCATTAGAACAGGTGAAAGCCTTAGCAGAAGCTGGGCAAAATCCTCAAGAAGGGGGAATGCAAAAGGCCGCAAAAACAGCGATGAAGATTTTGAAAGGGACAGTTGCGGGGTTACCGACGGCGGCAACATTGTATGAAGCCTGCAACAAGTTGTTACCTGTGATCGCATCCCTCTTAGGCTTACCTTAATCCATCATCAAACTGAGTCGTTTGCTCTTGAGCGATCGCATCTCTGCTCGGTTTAGCCTAACGCCTCCTCTTTGAGTATGGTGGGAGCCTTGCATTTTTTCCTCTCTCCCCATCTCTCCACCCAGACAGCACAAGCGTTGAGCGCCATGGGTTGGAGTAGTCATTAGGCGCTACTAAGCTAATGTTGATTAGGCAGGACTTATACCTATGTGAAGGTTTAAACTCTACCCCCGTAGAGTAAGTCTTTCTACTCTGCTAGTAGAAACGCGGCATAAGTCCTGTTCGCTCATGTACTGATGATCGCAGGCACCTAGATACAATGACTACCCATGAAAATTTATTCGAGCAGACTCATCGTAGACCGATACAGCCTGACATTGCTCCCCCAGAGGATGTAAGAATTCAGATTGAGGATGATCGCACTGGCTTGACGGTTGAGACGCTCAAACGAGCCTTTGCCGATAACCTTTACTACATCCAAGGCAAAAATGAGTATTTAGCCACACCCTTCGACTATTACATGGCGCTCGCTTATACCGTGCGCGATCGCTTACTCCATCGCTGGATTAATACAACCACTACATATCTTGAAAGAGATGTCAAGAGTGTACATTACCTGTCGGCAGAATTCTTGATGGGGCGGCAGTTGAGCAATAACCTGCTCAATTTAGGTCTATATCAACGAGTTCTGCAAGCGCTCCATGAATCTGGCCTCAACCTGAATGACCTGATCGTACTCGAAGCAGAACCCGGACTGGGAAATGGAGGCTTAGGGCGTTTGGCGGCTTGCTTCCTCGACTCCCTAGCCACCTTAGAAATTCCGGCCGTTGGTTACGGGATACGTTACGAATTTGGCATTTTTGACCAACGGATTAAGGATGGTGCTCAAGTTGAATACCCGGACAAGTGGCTCCGTTTTGGCAACCCTTGGGAACTCCGACGCCCAGAATTGACCGCCGAGGTACTCTTCGGAGGATACACCGAAGCGTACCAGGACGCCGAGGGCAATTATCGAGTGCGTTGGATTCCAGAGCGGAAAGTGTTGGGCACGCCCTACGATACACCCGTGCCTGGGTATAACAACCATACGGTGAATGTCCTGCGTCTGTGGCGTGCGGGTGCTTCTGAAGAGTTCGATTTTCGTGTGTTCGATAGTGGTGACTATGTCGGTTCTGTCACCAGTAAGATATTCTCGGAGAATATTTCCAAAGTTCTCTATCCCAACGACAATACAGAGCAGGGTAAGCAACTACGACTAGAGCAGCAGTATTTCTTCGTGAGCTGTTCTTTACAAGACATTATCAAGACCTATCGACGCAATCATCAGAATTTCGACCAATTTCCTGAAAAAGTAGCCATCCAACTCAACGACACTCACCCTTCCATTGGTGTGGCTGAGTTAATGCGGTTACTGGTGGATCGGTACCAATTGGGTTGGAACCGAGCTTGGTACATCACCAAAAACACCTTTGCCTATACCAACCATACCCTGCTGTCAGAGGCTCTGGAACGCTGGCCTGTGAGCTTGTTTGAACGCCTGCTGCCCAGGCACCTGGAGATTATCTATGAAATCAACCGCCGCTTCCTGGATGAAGTGCGTGCTAAGTATCCTGATGACACAGGACGACTCGCTCGCATGTCCCTGATTGAGGAAGGGGGTGAAAAGTCGGTTCGCATGGCACACTTGGCTTGTGTCGGTAGCCATTCGATTAATGGAGTGGCAGCGTTACATACAGAATTGCTCCAGCAAGATGTCCTTCGAGACTTTTACGCTTTGTGGCCTGAGCGGTTCAATAATAAGACCAATGGGGTGACACCCCGTCGATGGCTGTTGTTGAGCAATCCCAAGTTATCGGAACTGATTACTGAGAAGATTGGCTTGGGTTGGGTGACTCAGCTAGACGAACTCAAGCAACTCGAAACCTTGGTGGATGATAGCGAGTTTTGCCAGCGCTGGCGTCAGATTAAGCAAGAGCGTAAGCAAGAACTAGCGGAGTATATTCTGCTCTACAACGATATTGCCGTCAATCCCAATTCCTTGTTTGATGTTCAGGTCAAGCGGCTTCATGAATACAAACGTCAGTTGCTCAACGTGTTGTATATCATTACGCTGTACAACCGAATTAAGAAGAATCCCAATATTGATATCTTGCCCCGAACTTTTATCTTCGCCGGGAAAGCTGCTCCGGGCTACTTCATCGCCAAGCTAATTATTAAGTTAATTAATTCGGTGGCAAAAGTGGTGAACAACGACCCTGATGTGCGCGATCGCCTCAAGGTTGTGTTCTTAGAAGGCTTCTCTGTCTCTTTGGGTGAGCGAGTTTACCCGGCGGCTGAACTTTCGGAGCAAATCTCTACTGCCGGCAAGGAAGCCTCCGGAACCGGGAATATGAAGTTTGCGATGAATGGGGCGCTGACGATTGGTACCTTAGATGGTGCCAATATTGAGATTCGGGATGCTGTAGGGGCTGAGAATTTCTTCCTGTTTGGTCTAACCGCTGAGGACGTTTACGCCCTGAAAGCCAAGGGTTACAACCCGATGGACTACTACCACACGAATGGGGAACTGCGGGAGGTGATGGATCGGATTGCTTCCGGTTACTTCTGCCCAGAGAATCCGGATTTGTTCCAGCCGATTGTCAATTCGCTGATGCACAAAGACGAATATCTGCTGTTTGCAGACTACCAATCTTATATCCAGTGTCAGGAGCAAGTCAGCCAAGCCTACCGCAACCAGGAGAACTGGACTCGGATGTCGATTCTCAACTCGGCGCGTATGGGCTTCTTTTCTAGCGATCGCACCATTCGGGAGTATTGTCAGGATATCTGGAACGTGGAGCCAGTCACAATTGACTTAAAAGAGTACAGCCAAGAGACAGCCGGATTGAAGCTCCCTCAGCCACCAGCGATCTCGTAACCGGAGAGAATAACGCGCCAGCCAAAAGCGATCGGACTACACGTAGGGTGGGCATTGCCCACCTGATCCCATTCCCTTAGTTTCCTAAGAATCCACCAGAAAGCCTCATCCCCTCGTGGGCGCGGAGCTTCAAATTCGCGGTTTTAACTGTTTTAAATGCCTAATCGCTGATTACCGCTCATTTGGCGGAAACAGGGGAACAGAACAGGGGGCCAGATTTTTTTCTGTCCTACTACGCTGGATGACTCTTCGCAAGCAGGATAGAATAAGTGGCACAGATTGGATGGCTGCGTTCACGTCAGGTTCGCGTGCCGCACCCTTGAGCCGCTAACGTACTTAGCTGCAACATTACCAAAGGCTTTACCATTAACAACTGAGTTGCTATTACTCAATTTTGAAACGGCTTTGAAGTCCGCTTGACGTTTGATGGCGAACCTCCTATCCTGTGGCGTTAGCGTATCATTTCTGGAGGAATATGAAACCCATTCGTAGTGAGATGACTCCGGTTTTTTACCTGCTCTACACAGGCTCATAAAGCTTCCTCGATTCGTTAATATCAGCTCATATCATGTCCGGTTAAACACCCATCGTTAGGATTGACGCGGGGACACGGGGACACGGGGACGCGGAGAATTTTTATGATGGGTGATTAGAGGGACATGATATCAGAGATGATGCCGTCGATTGCTGGTCTTTCAAGGTGGCTTCGCAGCTCAAGATTCAATAATGCTCTGAATTGGCTCTGACCAAAATTCAATGCTTAGATTTTTAATTTTCTTAATGTTTCTTATTTAATTTTCAGAATGAATGGATGAACCAACTCTCTAGAGGTAACGATAGCTATCCTAAAGAGGGATGTGACTAAGTTTTAATTACTACAAATTAGAGGATGGGTATAAAAATCTCATGAGTCCTAACACCGTTAAGTTATCATTAGGTGATTGAATGTGTGCCATTGCTAGAGAAAGCCAATCCAAATTTTCAATTCACTCTAAAGCTACAGACTTAGCGACCAGTAATCTTTTGGGACAGTTTCCTCAATCAATAATAGAAAGATATCTTAGGAAGTTCCATATTAATAAAGAACTCAATGATTTTGTTTTAAAAGATTATATTGAGCAGTTTTATATCCATTTAGCTCAAGATTTACGCACCCATAGTGACTCTCATTACGAATTATCTTTACGCCTAGTGTCTAATCAAAAAGAAAAGAATCATGTTTTTTATTATATTTTGGGTTTTGAAATCCTGAAAATGATTTTCCAGATGAGCTGGTTACAGCATGAACGGTTATATGGATTACAAAAAAATCAGGATAGTTTTATAAATAATTATATAAAGCCCATTCAGAATACTCATAGAATAAATGGAATTATTGTTCCTAGACATGAAAATATTTTTTTTGCCAAACGGAATTATTTTGTTAAAAAACCTTGCATTAAAGAAAAAAAACTGACGGAGTTGGTCATGGCTACTTTTACCACAGACACCGTAAAACATTTAGGTTTTTTGATGATTCGTCATCTCAATTTCTTAGTCTTTGACTATGCCTATATTTTTAACGATGAACCAGAAACCTTATTTTTTTTGTAATTTTTGACGCGCTCTCCGTCTCTTGCTCTCTTGCTCATATCAAATACCTCAATGTTCGCTACAAATCACTCTCCGCGTCCCCGCGTCTCCCTGTCCCCGTGTCAATCATCTGTAGCAAACTTCAGGAGAAACGATAAGCTGTGACGCATTTAAGAAAGCCTATTTCCACACCCCACACCCTACACCCCACACCCATTACGACAATTTTGCTATGGCAATTTAGCTACACATCAGCTTATTACCCTGGCTATCTTGAAAATAGGGTGTAGGAAAAAGAGGGACACAATCCAAGTTGTGAGTGTTAACTCAGAGTGCCTACCTGAGAGATTCTGACGCCTGATTTCCCTACCTTGAATATTGCCCCCTTCAAAGTGCGTTCCCTTGCTCCCTTAACCTGTGATTGCGCTAAAAAGCCACCTCAAGAGCATGACACTGATGGCGGCTACACCCACCACAACCAAAAGCAATACGCCAAAGAGCAACCCCAGAAATAGCCAATCGACCTTTTTTCTGGACGGAGAAGGAGGAATTTTCAAGTGTTCTTCCAGCAGAACAATATTTTTGGTATTCGCCTTCCAAGTGACATCGACCAAATCCCCTAAGACAGGGACAGTTCCGCTCAGTGTATCCACAATAATATTCCAGACCATTTGCACCAGAGTGTCTCTTGGGACACCCATGCGTGCGGCTTCCAGCACAATATAAGCGGAGACAGCCGTTCCTAAGAAATCACCACCCCCCGGTAACAGACCAATAATCGGGTCAATCCCGATTCGATAAGATGTCCCTGGGATGGGAATCGCGTTATCCAGAATATGGCTCAACCGACGCAGACGCCGAAAGGTAGATATCCTAGCATCGCCCGATGGATGGGAAGATTGCGGAGAGATTTGGGACATTGTTGGATTGACTTGGGGTTGAAGGTTTGAAAAATAAAGGATGACCTGTTGATAGTTGATGAGGATGGCAGAAGATTTCAAGTCCCACGCCTCTCTTTTTCCTCAAATACTGTTTAACGGGAGTACCAGACACCACCCTAAGGAAGTAATTTTGTCATTTATCTTTTAAACTTTGTGGCTCTGGTGAGACTGTTTATTAATCTAGCTTGTTGCATCGTCTCTCCTACGGTGACGTTGAGCTGGTCACCTAATAAAAGTACCAAAGAAGTCATATAGAGCCAAAGCAATAACACAATGACTGCACCAACGGCTCCGTATACTTTGTTGTAATTGCCAAAGTTTGTGACATAGAGTCGAAACAGTGCTGATACAATAGCCCAGGAAATTGACGCCAAAACCGCTCCTGGCATAATCGGTGTGCCTTTCGTCCAACGGCTGGGTCCATAGCGATAAATCAAGGCACAACCTGTCGCAATGATGCCTAATGCTAAAGGCCAACTTAAAAGCCGCCATAGGGTCAGTAGAATCGAGGCTCCACTGTGAGCAACGACTATTTTGATCAGCCAATCACTGACGAAAACCACAAAAGAAGCCAGAACGGAGAATAAAATACTGCCAATCGTCAAACTTAAGGAAACTAACTTCGCTTTCCAAAACGGTCGTGTTTCTTGGGGAGGAATTTGATGCATTTGATCAAAAGCATTCATGGCTGCACTCAGCACCCCAGAAGAAGCCCAAATAGCGAAGACAAAGCTAAGAGAGAAGAGACCGCTACTTTTTGTTCGGCTAATTTCTATCTTGAACTGACGAATGAGTTCCACAACCTCGTAGGGAGCCACTTCACTGAGCTGACGTACTAGGTTACGGAAGGTGGATTGTAAAGATTCTTCAAACAGTCCAATGGCTGTGAGAATCGCTAAAATTGCTGGAAACAAGGCTAATATGGCGTTGTAAGCCATTTCAGCAGATAGACCCATCAACCGACGTTCTATGGCACGGGCGAACGTTTTCCTCAGAGTTGCCCAATTGAGGTGGCGAAAAAAACGGAAAAAGCGCGCAGACAGCATATGTACTGAGTTTGGCAGCAAGGTATGTTAATGATTAATCTGCCAAATTTATAGACCATTGACTGATTACAAGAGGTCGGTAATGTGACCGACACAAGGGAGTATTAACCCAAAAGCTATTACAGGAGCGCTTGTCGATGAACAACGATGTCAAGCAGTGGTTAAACGAAATTAAGCAGCTCAAGCAGCAACTGGCAGATACGATTAGCGATCGCGATGCGGCTTATGAGAGTGCTGATAACTGGCGTAAACTATACACCAATGAAGCACAGCAGCGGCGTACAGAAACGAAGTTGGCACAACAACAAATCGAATCCCTCAAAGTTCAAATTCAGCAACTCAAAGGAGAGGGTTCTCGCCTGAGTGCGGATGATCCTGAAGGGGAGTCAGCACTTGAGCAAGAAGTGACAGGACTGCTCACGGCTGAAGAATTGAAGGCCAAGCTGAAAGAGGTATTAGTGGAGCGCGATCGTTTAATTGATGCCTTAAAAACTGAGCAATCTAATCATGCTCAAACCCGCAAAAGCTTAACGGCTGTCATTGGCGACACCATTGATCAGCTTACCAAGGAACGGGGCAATCAAGCTTTTAGACCTGAATCTCAGGAAATTCCCAATCAATCGATGTAGATGTAACGGATCGGGTTCTACCAGCAGGCATCTCGTTAGCCAATAGCTCAGTCATGGAATGGATGCCTGTGCCACCTCCTCCACAATGACGGCTGCTCCCCGGATTGTATTGCCAAATCGTTGTTGAGCTTGACTCTGTTTGGCATGTACCCTGCGCTAGTACAAGAAGGCAGAAGTCAGAAGGCAGAAGGCAGAAGGAAAGAACGTTTGTACAGTAAGCTTTTTAACCTTTTTCAACTGAATAGTTATTTCCGCCATGCTAC